>JBGPSX010000412.1:0-3893 GCA_041490325.1 Bryobacteraceae bacterium
GCCAAGGATTGGTGGACGACGGGGGGATCGAACCCCCGACCTCTGCATTGCGAACGCAGCGCTCTCCCAGCTGAGCTAGTCGCCCACTTCAGGTGTACTGTTTTATTTTACCGCACGCGCCGCGCCCATTCGTTTAGGCGCTCACTGCTAGAATGAAATCTCCCCACTCACATGCTCGACCGCATCACCGTGCACGGCGCTCGCCAGCACAATCTCAAAGGCATCGACGTCGAGATCCCTCGCAATAGCTTCACGGTTATTACGGGATTGAGCGGGTCCGGCAAATCCTCGCTCGCCTTCGACACCATCTACGCCGAGGGCCAGCGCCGCTATGTCGAAACGCTGTCACCCTACGCGCGGCAATTCCTGGATCAGATGGAACGCCCGGAAGTGGACTCCATCGATGGGCTGAGTCCGGCCATTTCCATCGAGCAGAAGACCACCAATCGCAGCCCGCGTTCTACCGTCGGTACCATCACCGAAATTTACGACTATCTGCGCGTGCTTTATTCCTCGATCGGCGTGCCGCATTGCCCCACTTGCGGCATTGAGATCTCGCGGCAGAGTTCGGAACAGATACTGCAGCAGATTCTGGCCCTGAGGGAAGGCGACCGCATTATGATCCTTGCGCCAGTGGTGCGCGGGCGCAAAGGTGAATATAAGAAGGATCTGGAAAAGCTTGCGCGGCAGGGCTTCCTGCGTGCGCGCATCGACGGCGTGTTGCGGTCGCTGGATGAAGAAATTCCCCTGGATCGCCGCAAGAATCACACCATCGAAGTGGTTATCGATCGGCTTCCTTTAAAGCCCGGATCCGAGAAACGCATCGAAGCGTCGCTCGAGACTGCGGCGAAGCTGGCCAGCGGGCTGGTTATCGTTGCCGTTGTGAACGGGGAAGAGAAACTTTATTCGCAAAAGCTGGCCTGTCCTGATTGCGGCAGCAGTGTCCCGCAGCTTGAGCCGCGCTCGTTTTCCTTCAACAGCCCATTCGGCGCCTGCGAAACCTGCAACGGTCTGGGCAATACGTGGAGCTTCGATCCGTCGAAGTTGATCGTCGATTCTTCCAAACCCCTTTTCGACGGCGGACTCGGCCCAGGTGCGAGTTCGTCGTACATGCATCAGCAGGTTACCGAAGGCGCTGAACGCTTGCGCATCAAAATCAGCAAACCGTTTGAGGATTTGCCGAAGCGCTCGCAGACGTTGCTGCTGGAGGGAGGCAATGGGTTTCCGGGAATCGTCAAAATTCTAGCGGAGACTTTCGAGGACGCCAGCGCCGGGTATCGCGAATGGCTGATGGACTATATGTCGCCAGCGGTTTGCCCGGACTGTCACGGACGGCGGTTGCGGCCCAGCAGTCTCGCGGTGCGCGTGAAGGGCGCGGGGCTGGCCGAGCTGACCGAGATGTCGATCGATCGCGCGCTGGCCACGGTGAAGACCTGGACGCTCAATGAACGCGAGCGCCAGATCGCCGCGCGGGTGGTGGAGGAGATTCGGAATCGCCTTGAGTTTCTCGCCCAGGTCGGACTAAATTACCTCAGCCTGGCGCGTTCCTCCGCGACACTCTCAGGTGGCGAAGCACAACGCATCCGGCTCGCGACGCAGATCGGTTCGAAGCTGCGCGGAGTTTTGTACGTGCTGGACGAGCCATCCATCGGATTGCATCCCCGCGACAACGAGCGATTGCTGGATACTCTCGCACGGTTGCGCGATCTGGGAAACACGGTGCTGGTGGTCGAGCATGATGCCGAGACAATAGAACGCGCCGACTACGTGATCGATCTCGGTCCCGGCGCCGGACGCCTGGGTGGCGGACTGGTTGCATCAGGCACTCCGCGCCAGATCCGGGCCAATCCCGCTTCGCTGACGGGCCAGTATCTTTCGGGAGCGCTGAAGATCCAGTCACCAACGGGCCGGCGCCACGGCAACGGCAACAAGCTGGTGGTGCACGGTGCGAGCGAGCACAATCTCAAGGACGTGACGGTGGAGTTTCCCCTCGGCAGCTTCATTGTGGTCACGGGCGTTTCAGGCAGCGGAAAATCGACGCTGGTTAACGACATTCTCTATCGAGCTCTGGCGCGCGAATTGTACGGCTCACACGACGCGCCGGGCGCGCACGCTTCAATGGAAGGGCTCCAGCACATCGATAAAGTGGTTGAGATCGATCAATCGCCGATCGGACGCACGCCGCGCTCGAATCCTGCCACTTACACTGGAGTTTTTTCGCCCATCCGCGATCTCTACGCCATGCTGCCCGAATCGCGCGAGCGCGGTTACAAGCCGGGGCGTTTCAGTTTCAACGTGAAGGGCGGGCGTTGCGAAGCATGCCAGGGCGACGGCCTCAAACGCATCGAGATGAATTTTCTTCCCGATGTGTACGTGACGTGCGATGTCTGTCGAGGCCGGCGCTACAACAGCGAGACGTTGCAAGTGAAGTATAAAAATCACTCCATCGCGGACCTGCTCGAATCCACGGTGGAAGATGCCATTCCGGTGCTAGAGAACCTTCCGTTGATCCAGGCCAAGCTGAAAACATTGCACGACGTGGGTCTCGGCTACATACACCTCGGACAATCATCGACGACGCTCTCGGGCGGCGAAGCGCAACGGATCAAACTTGCGCGCGAGTTGAGCAAGCGCCAAACCGGCCGGACGCTGTACATCCTGGATGAACCAACCACCGGACTTCATTTCGAGGACGTCAAGCGGCTGCTCGAAGTCCTACAGCGGCTGGTCGATCTGGGCAATACTGTCATTGTGATCGAGCATCATCTCGACGTGATCAAATCGGCGGACTGGATTATCGACATGGGTCCCGAAGGCGGCGACAAAGGCGGCCATATCGTAGCCGCCGGAACGCCGGAACAGATTCTGCGATTCAAGAAGAGCCATACTGCGCACGCACTCGGAAAGGCAATGCGCAACGGAAAAGTGGCATGAGCAAGTATGCTCACCAGCCGCTGGATTTGAGCGGTCTGAATACCATTCCAATCCAGGCGCGCGGCGGCAAGGTTCGAACTGAGGACTTCGGGCGGCCCTATTCGGGCGGCGGGATCGCGGCCTGGCTCGAAACCCTGCCGCACATCCTCGCGGCTGATTCGTTTCGCTCGGTCGTGGAAGCGGTGGCGGCGGCGCGGGCGAAGAAAAAGATGATTCTCTGGGGCCTGGGCGGTCATGTCGTCAAGTGCGGTCTCGCGCCAGTTCTCGTCGATTTGATGCGGCGCGGGTACGTCAGCGGGTTTGTCATGAACGGCGCGGCGGCGATCCACGATTTTGAAATAGCCATCGCGGGTCAGACCAGCGAGGATGTCGAAGCTGTCCTGCCGGATGGACGCTTTGGAACCGCCGAAGAAACCGGGCGCGAAATGAACGCGGCGCTGAATCGGGACGCGGGATTCGGCGAAGCGCTGGGCGCGCATCTCGAAAAAATCGCGGATAAGCGGTTCGCGAGTTGCAGCTTGTTGCACGAAGCTTATCGCAATTCAACGCCGGTCACAGTTCATGTCGCGATTGGAACCGACACGCCGCATACGCATCCAACAGCGCAGGGTGAAGCGATCGGCCGAGCGACTCATCGGGACTTCCGGCTGCTGTGTACGCTGATCAAGGAACTGGACGATGGCGGCGTGTACCTCAACGTCGGCTCGGCCGTGGTGCTGCCCGAAGTTTTTCTGAAGGCTGTGTCGGTGGTTCGCAATCTCGGCAATCCACTGGCGAATTTCACGACGGCGAATTTCGATTTTCTGCAACATTACCGTCCGCGCGTGAACGTAGTCGAACGCCCGCACGCCGGGTCGGGCGGCAAAGGATATTCCATCACCGGCCACCACGAGATCATGATCCCGTTGCTGGCCGCGGCCCTGATCGAGTCGCGCGCATGACGCCGCAGGATCCGAGCA
>JBGPSX010000413.1:0-3888 GCA_041490325.1 Bryobacteraceae bacterium
AACGCTACGAAGATCGGTATCGCGTACTGAGAGCGGAATCCGGAAACGCCGCGTTGGATCTCTTGCGCAGGCTCAAGCAGCGCAACGATCCCGTGGCATTGTTCGTGGTAGATCATCGCATGCCGCAAATGAACGGCGTGGAAATGCTCCAGGAGGCGATGAAGCTCTATCCCGACGCCAAGCGCACGCTACTCACTGCTTATGCCGACACAGAAGCTGCCATCAAGGCGATCAATGAAATTCATCTCAATCATTATTTGTTGAAGCCTTGGGACCCGCCCGAAGAACAGCTTTTCCCCGTTCTGGACGATTTACTCAACGACTGGCGCGCCGACTTCCACCCGCCCTTCGAAGGCCTGCGCGTACTCGGCACGCGTTGGTCGTCAGCTTCGTACGAAGTCCGGAATTTTCTCGCGCGCAATCAAGTGCCGTATCAGTGGCTGGATGCCGACGCGTCCGACCGGGATGCCGAAGTGGCGCGACTGGTGACCAGCATCGCCGCCGAAGATCTCAAGTTGCCGGTGGTGTTGTTCCCCGACGGAACCTGCGTTGCCGAGCCGCAGACCCAGGACCTGGCACAAAGACTTGGTTTGAAAACGCGCGCTGTTTTGGAGTTTTACGATCTCGCCATTGTTGGCGGCGGACCGGCCGGACTTGCTGCCGCGGTCTATGGCGCTTCGGAAGGTTTGAAAACGGTGATGGTGGAGCGCGAAGCTCCAGGGGGGCAAGCCGGGCTTAGTTCCAGGATCGAGAACTATCTCGGTTTTCCGTCCGGGCTCACCGGCGGCGACCTCACGCGCCGGGCCGTGGCTCAAGCCAGGCGCTTCGGAGTAGAGATCGTTTCTCCTCAGGAAGTAACTCGGCTGCGCGTGGATGGGCCCTACCGGTACTTGCGTCTGAGCGACGGCACGGAACTATCCTGCCATGCGCTACTCCTCGCAACCGGCGTGCAATGGCGCAAGCTCGACATCCCCGGCATGGATCGTCTGCAAGGGTCGGGCGTCTATTACGGCGGCACCGCGACCGAGGCTATTTCCTGTCGTGATGAGGATGTCTATATCGTCGGCGGCGCCAACTCGGCGGGGCAAGCTGCGATGTATTTCTCCAACTACGCCAGACGCGTTGTTATATTGGTCCGCGGTGAGTCGCTGGCCGCCACCATGTCGCAATACTTGGTGGAGCAACTTCAAACGAGGCAAAATATTCACGTCGAATACAGGACACGAGTGGTGGAGGTACACGGCGAAGGTCATCTGCAATCCATCTCCATCCTGTGCGAGATGACCGGTGAGATGAATCGCGTCCCTGCCAGCTCGTTATTCGTTTTCATCGGCGCTGAACCGTGCACGGCCTGGCTCGACGGCACGGTGGAGCGCAATGAACGAGGCTTTATCCTGACAGGACCGGATCTGGTGAAGTCCGGCAAACGGCCTAGAGACTGGACGCTAGATCGCGACCCGAGTTTGCTGGAGACCAGCATCCCGGGCGTCTTCGCCGTCGGCGATGTTCGATATGGATCGGTAAAACGAGTCGCCTCGGGCGTCGGCGAAGGATCCGTCGCCATCCAGTTTGTCCATCAATATTTAAGCAAGGTGTCCTGATGACCGGCAACGAAGCATCCCCGACGACGTCCTCGTCCACAAGACAGCCGGTTGAAATCGCGCTGCGGCAGATTGAAATATTTTCGGATCTTAGCGACGACCAACTGGCTTGGTTTGCGGCGAATTCCCAAGAACTGGTGCTGACTACTGGAGAAGTCCTGATTCACGAGAACACTCCGGCCGATGCACTGTTCGTCATGCTGGAAGGTGAGATTCGCGGCCGGCGAGAGAACGGAGGGGACGGGCCGGGGTTCGTTGGGCGCACCGGACAGGTGATGGGCATGCTGCCGTTCTCGCGCATGACGCATTTCCCTTTGACGGCTCGAGTGGCGGCGCCGATCCGGGTTCTACGTCTTCCCAAGGATCGCTTCAAGGAGATGTTGGAGCGCATCCCTGAACTGCTTCCGAGGCTCATTAACGTTCTGGTGGATCGCGTCAAAGAGTATAGCCGGGCGGAACAGCAGCGCGATAAGTTGTCTGCCCTGGGCAAACTGTCGGCTGGCCTGGCTCACGAACTCAACAATCCAGCTTCTGCCGCGGGGCGTGCTGCTGAAGGTCTTCGTGAGAGCATGCGCGAGCTGCGGCGAGTCAACAAGGCATTAGACAACGAGGAGCTTTCCTGTGTGGAGCGATCGCTGCTGGCGTCCTTGGAGGACAATCTCGTCGCGCAAATGGGAACCGAGCAAACCTTGGATGCGCTGGAACGGAGCGATCTCGAGGATGAGCTCGCAGAGTGGTTGACCAAACACGATGTCGCGGACCCCTCCAAGCTTGCTTCTGGCTTGCTAGAGGCCGGCGTGGATTGTGACGCGCTGACGAAGCTGGGCGCGAAATTTCGCGGCGACGTCCTGGCGCTGGTTCTGGCGCGGGTCGTATCGTCGCTCGGCGCGGAGCGGTTGACGCGCGAAATCGAAGGCAGTACGGGACGAATTTCTGAATTGGTTCGGGCCATCAAAGAATACTCCTACATGGACCAATCGCCGGAACAGGAAGTCGATATTCATCGCGGCATCGAGAGCACGCTGACCATGCTCAAATTCCGGCTGAAGCAGGGCGTAGAAGTCACGCGCGAATTCGACCCCAATCTTCCCAGAGTGTTTGCGCGCGGAAGCGAGCTGAATCAGGTCTGGACGAATCTAATCGACAACGCGATCGATGCGATGGGTGGCAAAGGCGTGCTGAGAATCCGTACGTCGCGAGAGTTGGATTTTATCCTGATCGAGATTATCGACAACGGATCGGGCATTGCCGATACAGCCAAACCTTATGTATTCGATCCATTCTTTACGACCAAAGGTGACGGCGAAGGGACTGGAATGGGCTTGGATACGGTTTACCGGATCGTCCGCGCTCATCACGGGTCCGTCTCGTTTGATTCGAAACCGGGAGAAACCAATTTTCAGGTTCGGCTTCCGTCAAAGGCCAAGTAGAAATGTTCGAGAACATTCTCTGCCAGGTGGCGGACTACGCTCCGGAAGTTTTGGAACCGCTCATCGAGCTGGCGGTGGAGATAGCGCGCGAGGGACGCGAAGGTCAACGCGTGGGTACGCTGTTTACGCTCGGTGATGCGGAGGCGGTCCTGACGAAGTCACGCCAATTGATCCTGAATCCGCTGGCCGGCCATCCGAAAAGCTCACTGCATATCAGCAATCCGGATCTTCGTGGAACGATCAAGGAATCGCGTTCTCCCTGGACGCTCGCCTGTTCGGGCGACGCGAGATCATCATTCCTCCGGTAGTTCGTTCGTCAAGGTAGTTCCCGTACCTCAATCGTGGTAGCATTGCGTTCCGCCGACAGTGGTAGCAAAAAAACCATTCCATCTCGTGATGGTTTCCGCGCTTCGATCCGGCATAATGTGTATGATCAACCCAACGATTCGAGTTCTGATGGTGGACAGCGAACAGTTGGTTCGGGAAGGTTTGGCCGCCATCATCAACAACGAGCCGGATATGGCCGTGATCGCCGCTGCCTCGAACGGTGTGGACGCCGTCCAGTGTTTCCGCGAGCACCGCCCCGATGTGGTCACGCTCGACCTCCTGTTGCCGGATCTGGCTGGCGAGGAAGTGGCGCGGCGAATCCTTTCGGAATTTCCAGACGCACGCATTGTCGTAACCACCTCGGCGCACGGCGACGTCCACATGGCGCGCGCTTTGGACGCCGGCGTCCACGCATACGTGTGGAAGGGAATGCCGAAAAGTGAATTGTTGGCAGCCATCCGGCTGGTGCACGCCGGCAGGAAAATGATTCCACGCCACGTTGCATCCACAATCGCCGAGCATCTCGCGGA
>JBGPSX010000414.1:0-3883 GCA_041490325.1 Bryobacteraceae bacterium
CCGGCGAAATATCAGCCCGCTCCCCAAAGTGCGTCAGCACTTCCATATCCCCAGGCAAATGATCCAATTGACTGCCAGGCTTCCGCTGAGCACTCAAAACCAGCGCCGCGGCCAACAACAATCCCCAAATTCTCATGTGTGCGATCGTACCAAATGACGATGACCAATCTTCCATCACAACTTCTCGTTTCAAGGCAATCACATACAAATTCCAGAGGGCGGAGCCGCCAATCCTGGCCGTAATCTGGAATCAGCGTTGGGCGACCGCGCGGGATGCGGCGAGGCCGTACTTCGGATGGCACGACTTCAGCCGCACCCCGCGCGGGGTTTTAGAGACACCGGGTGGCGCATCGCAAGAGGATGCCGGCACCGCGCATCGTAAAATAGTCGGCACCCATGCATCCCAAGCGCCTGATCGTTCTCCTAGCTACTTCCCTGCTCGCCCAAGCTCCAAAAACCAGCCTGCTGCCCGATGCCCAGCTCAATGCCATCACCTCAGAAGCTTCCGGCAGTCTCGCCAAGGACACCATTGTGGATCTCGCCCGCTTTCATCGCGTGCACGCCTCGCCGGGATTTCACCAGGCAGCGGAATACATCCAAGCTAAAGCGCGCGAGTTCGGCCTCGAGGATGTTCACATCGAATCGTTCCCGGCCGACGGCAAGACTACCTACAACACGTTCCGCTCCTACCTCGGCTGGGAGGCATCCAGCGGCGTTCTCAGTGAAGTCGCTCCGCACCACGAAGTCATCGCCGATTTCTCGAAGCTGCGCGTCGCTCTCGCCGACTACAGTAATGATGCCGACGTCACCACCGCGTTGATCGACGCGGGGGCCGGAACCTCGCCGAAGGATTATGAAGGCAAAGACGTAAAAGGCAAAATCGTCCTCGCCGGCGGCGGCGTCGCCGAAGCCCATCACCAGGCCGTTGAACTGCGCGGCGCGGCCGGTGTACTGAGTTATCAATCTAATCAGATCACCGGTTGGAGCGGCGACTATCCCGACTTGGTGCGCTGGGGACATCTCTCGCCCTACAACACCCGCAATACGTTCGCCTTCATGATTTCGACTCGACAGGCGCGAGAGTTTCAGGCGCGGCTCGCTCGTGGGGAATGGATCCAACTACACGCCCAGGTCGCGGCGCGGATGATGCCGTCGAATTTCGAAGTCGTAACGGGAGTGATTCGCGGGACTGACCCCGAAGCCGGCGAGATCGTATTCAGTTGCCATCTCTGCCACCAAAAGCCAGGCGCCAACGACAACGCCAGCGGCGCGGCCACAATCCTCGAAGACGCGCGCATTCTCGCGAAGCTCATCGCGGAAGGAAAACTTCCGCGCCCCCGCCGGACCATTCGCTTTATCTGGCCGCCCGAAATCGCCGGCACCATGTGCTATCTCGCGCGCCACTCCGACGAGATTCCGAAAATGCGCGCCGCCATCCACATGGATATGGTCGGCGGCGATCCGCGGTCCACGCACGCCATCCTGCACTTCACGCGCACTCCGGCGTCGCTGCCTAGTTTCGTGAACGACGTCGCCGCGGTATTCGGCGAGTACGTTCTCGACGGCGCGCGCCGTGCCGCCATGGCCGGCGATTTCTCCGATGCCAACTTTTCGCCTGAAGGCTCCAAAGAGATGCTGATCGCCGACTTCCATCCATTCACCATGGGCAGCGATCACGATGTCTACGAAGAGGGCAGCTTCCGGGTACCCACCATTTATATGAACGATTGGCCGGATGTGTTCATCCACACCAACCAGGACACGCCCGACAAGATGGACGCGACCAAGTTACAGAGAGCTGCAGTGATCGGCGCGGCTTCGGGCTACTTTCTCGCGAGCGCCGGCGCGCGTGAAGCGAAAATCCTGGCAGGTGAAGTCTTCGCTCGCGGTGGCGCCCGGCAGAGTCAAGCGCTCGAACGCGCGCTCGCGGAACCGAATCTCGGCGACGCCTACGCCATCATCGATCACTCTGCTCACGCGGAACGGGCCACTCTGGAATCGATTGCGCAACTGGCGCCCGAATCCAAGCCTGTTCTCGACTCGTTATGGACGAAACGATCCGACACGCGCGCCGTACTGGAAGCTATGCGGGGCGGTCACGTCGCTGAACCCGACGCCTTCACCCGCATCATACCGAAGCGCAATCCCAAAGTGATCGGGAACATGGACGTCTATTACTACAACTATTTGAAAGACCACCTCGACCCGATGCCCACCGTCAAGCTCGATGGAACGCTCGCGTTCGAAGCGCTCAACCTCGTCGACGGGAAGCGTAGTGTCGCTGATATTCGCAACGTCTTGCGCGCCGCCTATGGTCCGGTCGCGAGCGCCGACGTTCTCGGCTATCTCGAGCTCCTGGAAAAAGCAGGCGTGCTGACAATATTGCGTCTGCCATAATGGATTTACCCGCGGCCATGCATCGAGCCACTCCGAATCCGGCTCCTGCCGAAAGCGTGGTTCGATCCGCCGGCATCGTATCCATCGCCGTCGCCATGTCCCGCGTTACCGGACTGGTGCGCGAAATCGTGATGGCTCGCCTCTTCGGCGCCGGGTTCATCTACGACGCGTTTCTGCTCGGTTTCCGGATTCCCAATCTCACCCGCGATTTGTTCGCCGAAGGCGCCCTTTCTTCAGCCTTCGTTCCGATCTTCACCCAGACCCTCGCGCAAAAAGGCCGCAAGGAAGCCGCCGTCCTCGCGAACCTGGTCGCCACTGCGCTGATCCTCATCGTCGGCGTGTTCTGTGTACTCGGTGTCGTCTTCAGTCCTGCCCTGGTCGAATTGTTGGCCGCCGGATTTCACCAGGTCCCCGGCAAGTTCGAACTTGCGGTCAAAATGACCCGCATCATGTTCCCGTTCCTGCTGCTGGTGGCATTGGCGGCGCAGGCCATGGGAGTGCTGAACGCCTGCAACCGATTTGCGGTTCCCGCTCTCGCATCGACATTCTTCAACATCGGATCGGTCGGCTTCGGCCTCGCTTTCGGATACGCGCTGGCGCCTTGGCTCGGCATTGAACCTATCACTGGCATGGCGATCGGCGTAGTGCTCGGCGGCGCGCTGCAACTGTTCTGGCAAGTGCCATCACTGCGTTTCGAAGGGTTCGGTTTCCATCCCACATTCGATTGGAATCATCCCGGTCTCCGAAAAATAATCCTGCTCATGGGTCCCGCCATACTCGGCAACGCAGCCGTGCAGATCAACGTGATGGTGAACACCAATTTCGCCTCGCGCATCCCGGGCAACGGTCCAGTCAGTTGGCTGGGGTATGCATTTCGATTTATGCAACTGCCGCTCGGATTGTTCGGCGTCGCAATCGCTTCGGCTACCCTGCCATCCATCTCGAGAAGCGCCGGGGCGGGCGAGTTCGAGGAATTCCGCAAGACCCTTTCTAAATCGCTCGGCATGGTATTTCTGCTGACGCTGCCGTCTTCCATTGGCTTAATCGTTCTCGGAAAAACTATGATCGGCGCGATCTATCAGGGCGGCAAGTTTCAATCCTACGACACCGAGCAGACCGCGCTCGCGCTTTCGTGCTACGCCGTCGGGCTGGCCGGATATTCCGCGCTCAAGGTTCTGAATCCGGCGTTCTATGCGTTACACGACGCGCGCACGCCCATGCTGGTCAGCATCATTTCGATCGCAGTCAACTACGTCACCGCATCGTTGCTGCTCGGAAACACAGGGCTCGGACATGCCGGTCTGGCCCTCTCCACATCCGCGGTCGCAATCTTCGGAGCGATCGCACTCTTCGCCATCTTGAGGAAACGCATCGGAGGAATGTACGGCCGCAATCTCTGGAGCAGCATCTGGAGAATCACCGTCGCCTCAACCGTCATGGGTGGCGCGGTCTGGGTATCCAGCCGGCTTGTTCAGGATTGGCTCGA
>JBGPSX010000415.1:0-3862 GCA_041490325.1 Bryobacteraceae bacterium
CACCAGCAACATGCGCTCCTGCGACTCCGACAGCATGATCTCGTAGGGCGACATTCCGGTCTCGCGCTGCGGCACGTATTTCAGATCGATCTCGACGCCGGTGCCCGCGCGGCTTCCCATTTCGCAGGTCGAGCAGGTCAGTCCCGCGGCGCCCATGTCCTGAATGCCGACGATCGCGCCAGTCTTCATCGCTTCTAGACAAGCTTCGAGCAACAGCTTTTCCAGGAACGGATCGCCGACTTGCACATTCGGACGCTTCTGTTTCGATTCTTCCGTGAATTCAGCGGATGCCATGGACGCGCCGTGAATCCCATCTCGGCCCGTTTTCGCTCCGACGTAGATCACGGGATTCCCGATGCCCGTGGCTTTGCCGTAGAACACGTCGTCGTGGCGGAAAATACCGAGCGCGAACACGTTCACCAGCGGATTGCCGTTGTAGCACTCTTCGAAAACGCATTCGCCGCCGACAGTGGGGACGCCGAAGCAGTTGCCGTAGTGCGCGATTCCGGAGACCACGCCTTCAAGAATCCTACGATTGCGCGGAACATCTAACGGCCCGAACCGCAACGCGTCCATGACGGCGATCGGCCGCGCGCCCATCGTAAAGATGTCGCGCAGAATGCCGCCGACGCCGGTGGCAGCGCCCTGAAACGGCTCGATGAAGCTCGGATGGTTATGCGATTCGATCTTGAACGCGATGGCGTACCCGTCGCCGATATCGACGATGCCAGCGTTCTCACCGGGACCTTGCAGGACCAGCTTGCTTTCGGTCGGGAGTTTCTTCAGATGCAGCCGCGAGCTTTTGTAGGAGCAATGCTCGCTCCACATCACGCTGAAAATTCCAAGCTCCGTGTAGGTGGGTTCGCGGCCGAGCAGCGACGTGATCTTTTTGTATTCCGCCGGGGTCAGTTGATGGGACTCAATGACCTGCGGCGTCATTCTCTAGTGTGCCGCCACGAGCGCGGAAATCATCGACTGAAAAATCACCAAGCCGTCGGTCGACCCCATCAGCGGCTCGGTGGCGTCTTCCGGATGCGGCATGAGGCCCATGACGTTGCGGCCCTCATTCAAAATGCCGGCGATGTCGCGCATCGATCCATTGGGATTCTCGATGTACCGCAGAGTGACGCGATCCTCGGCCTCGAGTTGATCGAGTGTTCGATCGTCGGCGATGTAACAACCCTCGCCGTGAGCGATCGGCACGAACAGCCGTTGTCCCTTGCGGCACTCCATTGTGAATGGAGAATTGGTGGTCACAACGCTGAGCGGAACGTGTTTGCAAATGAACTTGAGGCCCCGATTCCGCACCAGGGCGCCCGGAAGCAGGCCGCTTTCCACCAGAATCTGGAAGCCATTGCAAATGCCGAGCACCAGGCCGCCATCCGCGGCGAACTTGCGGATACTCTGCATCACCGGAGAGAATTTCGCGATCGCTCCGCAGCGCAGATAATCGCCGTAGGAAAATCCTCCTGGGAGAATGAGCGCGTCGACATTGCCCAACTTGGTGCTGTCGTGCCAAATGTATTCAGCTTCTTGGCCTAGGATTTTTGAAACCGCGAACCATGCGTCGTGGTCACGATTGCTGCCAGGGAAGACGACAACGCCGAACTTCATCGGATGAATTTTATCTTAACAGAACTCGGCGGCAATCGGTGCGCTCTTATACTGAAAAAGATGCGGTTCGTGGTGCTGGTTCTCACGCTTGCGACAGTCGTCGCGGCAACCGACGACCTGCGCACTGCCGTCCGGTCCGGCGATGTCACGCGAGTTCGCGCCGTGCTGAAGGAAGGCGCGCCAGTGAATGCAGTGGATTCGCTGGGCGGCACGGCGCTGCACGATGCCGTCTGGGCCGGAGAGAAGGAGATCGTTGCGATCCTGCTGGATGCCGGCGCCGACGTCAACGCGCGCCATCGCGAAGCCGGCTCGACACCGTTGCACTATGCCATCACGACTGGTCATTTGGAAATCGCGGAAATGTTGATCGCGAAGGGGGCCAACGTGAATGCACCCTATCGAGCGGGCGCAACTCCACTTCACTTGGCCGCCAACCGAGGCAGTCGCCAGATGGTCGTCTTGCTGTTGGATCACGGAGCCGTCATTGGCGCGAAAGATTCGAATGGCGCAACCGTATTGGATGAAGCCGTCTGGAAGGGACAAGCCGAAGTAGTCCAGACACTGATCGACCGCGGAGCAAACTTCAAACTGAAGAATCCGGACAGCGGAATGACTCCTCTACATGAGGCAGCCGTAAAGGGTCAGGCTGAGGTAGTGAAAGTTTTGCTGGCCGCTGGCGCTGACGCCTCGGTTCGTGATAATAGCGGCGCGACTCCGCTCGAAGAAGCTATCCACTATCGCCAGACTCAAGCCATTCAGGCTCTCATGCAGAAGAGCACGCAACCGGTGCTCTCAGGGCCGGCCGCTCTGCACGATGCCATACTGCGCGGCAAGACCGACATTGTTGTCATGCTGCTCAAACTGGGCGTGGATCCGAATCGTCAGACCGGCGATGGCACAACGCCCCTGGATGATGCCTGCCTGAAGGGCAAGAAGGACATCGCGACACTGCTGCTCGATCAAGGCGCCAAGGTCAATCAGCGAACCCGCTCGGGGGTGATGGCGATCCACGATGCCGCGCTAGGCGGCGATGCCGAAGTTGTGAAGCTGTTGATCGACCATGGCGCTGAAGTGGACGCCAGAGATCAGGAATCCGGCGCGACCCCACTCTATTACGCTGCTTCTTATGGCCGGACCGAAGCCGTGGCGCTGCTCTTGAGCCGGGGCGCCAACCCGAGTCTAAGGAACAATCGCGGTCAGACCCCCCTCGAGGCCGCGGAAGCTAACAATCAAAAGGAATCCGCCGATCTATTGCGCGGGGCTTCTGGTAAGCCTTGAGCTCGGTAGTTCCATGTGCCGGCCGGCATCCCCTTTGGGACTGTGAAAAAGTCAGCCCGAACAGTTATCGGGAACCGTTCTCTGCGGGACTGTGAAAAAATCGGCCAAAAGATTACTTGAAACCGCTCTTGAGGAACGCAGCTGGCAACCATTTCGATTCAACAGCTTGCTGGCAGCGTTCCTCGCCGGTATGGACACGCGCAGCGGGCGATTTGCTTCCTTTGGGCGCGGCTCGGCCAGCGGCAGTTTCCCCTAGCCGAGCCGCGCCCAAAGGAAGCGGTTTCCAATATTCAGATCCCGTCTAAAGCTTTCCCCTTAGTTGCCGATATAACACTCAGTTGCAACTCACCGAAATAGCGCCGGAATTGGCGGATGCCGCAGACGTTCTAAGCGACCAGCTTCGTGTCCATTTGCAGCGGCTGGCTGTGTTCCTGCTTCCGCACCTCGACACGCTCGACCGCCGTTTCCTCGCAAAACTCAAGAGTCGACGGCTTGAGCCGAAAGAGTATGAGCCTCGCATACGTACGGCTTTGGCCTCGCTCACGCCTGGGGCCGCTGCGCGAATATTGGCCAGCGGACAACCGCCGTTAAAGTTCATTGAGCAGGTGGAGTACAACGGCCGCCGGCTCGCCAAACTGAACCTGCCGCCCAGCAGCATTGTCGAGGCGCTACAGGAGTATGACCGGCTATTGACGCCCATGCTCCGCAAGCTACTCCCCAACGAATACGCCAATTTCCAGTGGGTGCGCGAGCAGCTTCACTTTTGCGTCATTCTGACGCTCAACAATGCCTACTATCAGGTTCGCGAGGCGGAAACACAGGCGTTCTACGAGTTGTTCCGCATTGAACTGGAGTCGCGCAACCTGGATGAACTGCTACGCCGGTTTCTGGATGCTCTGGTCCAGGTCTGTCACGCCGACGCCGGCCATCTTTATTTATTGAATGACAAGCGCAGCGCCTGGGTGCTACG
>JBGPSX010000416.1:0-3846 GCA_041490325.1 Bryobacteraceae bacterium
TAAGTTCATCGGCGGTCACGGCACTTCCATCGGCGGCATCATCGTCGATAGCGGGCGCTTCCCCTGGGATCGAGGCACTTTTCCGCAGATGCTGGAACCGAGCAAAGGTTATCACGGCATCCGCTTCTATGAGACCTTCGGCGATTTCGCGTACATCATGAAAGCCCGCGTGGAAGGATTGCGCGATTTTGGACCAGCGCTCAGCCCGTTCAATTCGTTTCTGTTCCTGCAAGGCATCGAAACACTGAGGCTACGTATGGATTGCCACTCACGCAACGCACTCGAAGTGGCCCACTACCTGTCTACGCATCCCCAGGTCGCATGGGTAAATTACCCGGGCCTTCCGTCCAGCCGATACCACGCGCTCGCCCAGAAATATCTGCCGCTCGGCGCGGGTGCGATCATGAGCTTCGGGATCCGGGGAGGTCTGGAATCGGGCAAGCGCTTCATCGAAGGCCTGCAATTGTTCTCGCATCTGGCCAATGTCGGCGACGCCAAGAGCCTGGTGATCCACCCAGCCTCGACCACGCATCAACAGTTAAGTGACGAAGAAAAGGCGATGGGTGGCATCAGCGATGACATGATCCGGCTGTCCATCGGACTGGAGGAGATCGAGGATATTCTGTGGGATCTCGACCAGGCGCTGACGTCCGCGAGCAAAGCGTAATGGCGGACGGCGTCAGCGCAAATTCGAGCGTCAATCAGAGCCGCTTTGCCACCACTGGAGCCGACCGCATCCGTATTCTGGAGCAATACAAGCACATTGTCATGGTCGGACTATCTTCGAATTCATTTCGACCGAGCCATTTCGCATATATATACATGAGGTCCAAAGGCTACGATGTAGCCGGCGTGAATCCACGCGAGAAATCCGTGCTGGGAAGAACCTGCTACGCGAGCCTGCGCGATGTTCCCGGACCTATAGAAATCGTCGACATCTTCCGCGAACCGTCCGCGGTTCCGGCTATTGTCGATGAAGCCATCGCGGTGGGCGCGAAAGTGATCTGGATGCAACTCGGGGTGATCCACGAGGAAGCCGCCGAACGCGCCCGCCAGGCCGGCCTTGAGGTCGTCATGGATCGATGTGTGAAAATTGAACATGCGCGATACTTTGGCGGGTTAAGCACTATCGGATTGAACACGGGCGTTGTTAGCGCCAAAAAGCGAAACCAATCCTAACCATCGCCATCCAAGTAGAGAACTGTCAAGAAAGGAAACACCAAATGCCCGTAGCCACTGCAGCACCAAACCCTGTCGTTAGCGCGCTTTCCAAGGAGAACGCGGCGCCTTCCGTCCAGCCCATTTTCGACAAGCTGACGCACGTCTTCGGCAAAATGCCGAGCTTCTTCGCCACCATGGCCCGAGTTCCCGAGGCGCTGGAGCACTTCCTGCCGCTTTATGGCGCCGTCATCGACAAAGGCTCGGTCGAAGCCAAGTACAAGGAACTGGCTTATTTGAAGACTTCGCAGATCAATGGATGCCAGTATTGCTCCCGCGCCCATACTGCTTCTGGAAAAAAGAATGGCGTGACCGATGAGCAAATGAAGGGGTTGCTGTTCCCGCTGCGCAGCTCGGCCTTCGACGATAAGGAAAAGGCTGTCCTGCTCTACGCCGAGCGTGTGACCCGTGGCGCCGCCGCCATCCGCCCCGCAGCCCTCCAGGAACTAAAGCAGTATTTCACCGACGACCAGATCGTGGAGCTGACGCTGACCATCTGCATCGCGAATTTCACGAATCGATTCAACGACGCGCTGATCACTAACCCGGACATCGGGTAGCAGTTTTTCAGGCCCACTTAGTACAAAAGTCCGTCAGGGATACGCGGCCGCGATATAGGTTCTCTGCCCGATTGGGGTGAGCGCCATTCCGCCTTAGAATCAAGGCAGGAATCATGAATCAGGGAACGCTCATCACCACCAGGCCGACCAAGACTCAGTACTCCGAAGTGGAGGCGGCTGAAGAGCTAGGCCTTACCGTCGACCAACTGCGGAAGTTGATCCGCAGCCACATCGCTCAAACCGACGAGGACCTCAATCATATTGCGGTCGCAAGCTTTCATCCGTCCGATTTATTGGTCCTCAAACTCCTGTCTGGGCTGAACGGGCCTCCCATACATCAGGGTTCAGAAGCGTAGCCGGACGTCGGCCTTCCACCGCGGCGACTGCATTGCGGGCGGCCAGCATGCACATCTCGCGCCGCGTATCCACGGACGAGCTCGCTATGTGCGGCGCCACTACAACGTTGGTCAGCTTCAGCAGGTCCGCGTTGACTTCGGGTTCGCGCTCGAAGACGTCCAGGCCAGCGCCGGTAATCCAGCCTTCCGCCAATGCTTTGGCCAGGGCTGCTTCATCCACCACCGGGCCGCGCGCAGTGTTCACCAGAATTGCCGTCTTCTTCATGAGCTTGAGCTGAGGCTCCGCGATCAGCTTGCGCGTGGCATCCGACAACGGGACGTGCAGGCTGACGAAGTCGGCGTCGCGCAGGAGCTGCTCGGCGGACACGAACTCGAGTTGAAGCTCGCGCTCGATCGCTTCGGGCACGCGTACTGGATCGTGATAAAGGATTCGCATCGAAAAACCGCGCGCCCGCCGCGCCACTGCCTGTCCGATGCGGCCCATGCCGAAGATTCCTAAGGTGCGGTGGTGCACGTCGCGCCCGCCCAGCAGGTCGATGGACCACTTGCGCCACAGGCCGGCGTGCACAAAGTGATGCCCCTCCACCACGCGGCGCGCTGCGGCCAGCAATAGCGCAAAGGCGAAGTCGGCGGTAGTCTCGGTCAGGACATCCGGCGTGTTCGTAACCAGAATGCCCTTGCGAGTCGCCGCCGGTACGTCGATATTGTCGAAGCCGACGGCTACGTTCGCGATGATCTTGATGCCATCCAAGGAATCGATCACGGGCGCCGTGAACTTGTCGATCAACTGCGCGACGATGGCCTGTTTGCCTCGCACGCGCTCCTTCAACTGGTCGGCAGTGAGACCATCGTCGGTCCCGGCATAGTCCACCTCGCAGTGCTCCTTCAGGTAATCGATTGCTTCGGTAAACACTCGCTTTGTTACCAATACGCTTGGCTTCATTGCTACCATTCTCTCTTATGGCAAAGCTCGGATTTCTCGGACTTGGCATCATGGGCTACCCGATGGCTCGGAATCTTTGTCGAGCCGGTCACCAAGTTGCGGTTTGGTCGAATACGTCGAGCAAGGCGGCGCAACTTGCGAAGGAAGAAAAAGCCATGGCATGCGGATCGCCGCGCGAAGTTGGCGAGCAGGCCGAATGCATCTTTGTTTGTGTCGGCGATACGAAGATGTCCGAAGATGTGCTCATAGGAAAGAACGGCGTGATTGAAGGCGGGAAGCCGGGAACGGTGGTCGCAGACGCCAGCACCATCTCGCCGTCCGCCAGCCGCTCGATCGGCGAGAAGCTGGCGGCCAAAGGGATCCAGTTCCTGGATGCGCCCTGCACCGGATCTACACCCGGCGCGAACGCCGGCACTCTGACCTTTATGATCGGTGGAGACCAGGCCGTTTTCGACAAAACGAAGCCATTCTTCGAGATCATGGGCAAGCAGTTCTACTTTTGCGGCGGTCCAGGCATGGGCCTGCAAGCGAAACTGACCCAGAACCTCATTCTTTCCAATCTGATGCAGGCGTTCAACGAGGGCATGGTGCTAAGCACCAAGGGCGGTATCGATCCCGAGCTGATGCTGGAGGTCCTGAATAACAGCGCCGCCAAGTCCGGATTGATCGCTTTCAAGGCTCCCTACGTCTTCAAGAGGGACTTCACGACCAACTTTTCCACAAAATGGATGCACAAGGACATCGGCCTAGCGCTTGATTCCGCCCAGGA
>JBGPSX010000417.1:0-3836 GCA_041490325.1 Bryobacteraceae bacterium
CGGTCCTCAGGAGGCACTTGAATTTGCGGCCGCGGCATCCTGCCTCAAACACTCCATCCTGGGCGATTTCAGCCGGTCCAGCCGAGAAGAGGTGGAGCAATTATTGAAGAGCGGCGGGGCCGGGCGGGTGCAGCGGTGATGGGTGGCGGGTCTGAACTATAATCAGAGCTAGGTTCCCCATGCTCTTCCGGGTTCTTTTGTGCGCTGTACTTGTTTGGTCGTTGTCCGGTCAGTCCCAGGCACCCGCGCCGCAGGCGCCAGCTCCGCAGACACCGGTGCAGCAAGCGCCCGCGTCCCAGGCTCCAGCGCAACCGGACCAGCCAGCTACCATCCGGGTTCCCGTAAATGAGGTCATCGTTCCAGTGACCGTAACGGATGAAAAGGGCCGGTTTGTTTCGGATCTCGACGAGCAGGATTTCAAGATCTACGACGAGGGCAAGGAGCAGAAGATTCGTTTCTTCACCCGCGAGCGGAGCCAGCCCGTGGTGGTCGGATTCCTGATCGACATGAGTAATGCCAGCCGGCTGCACTGGAAGAATTACAAAGACGCGGCCGTCGAGCTGGTTCAGAATCTGGTGCCGGGCGACAATCCGAAATTCAGCGGCTATCTGATCTCCTACGGCAACGACGCCGAGCTGGCGGTGAACACGTCGTCGGACCCGGAGCCGATGGTGCAGAAGCTCGAGAAGTTCAAGCCGGGCGGGGGCGCGGCATTATATGACGCGATCTATATGGCCTGCACCAGCCGCAAGCTGATCAACGGTGAACCGATCGAGCCGCGCCGCATCCTGGTGATCGTGGGCGACGGGCATGACAACGCCAGCAAGAAAACTCTGGATGAAGCGGTGGAGATAGCGCAGCGCAATCTGGTGACGATCTATGGCGTCAGCACGGTGGCGTTCGGCTTCAATTCCGAGGGCGAGAAAAACCTGATCCGGCTGGCGGAAGAAACCGGCGGACGCGTCGAGTATCCGCTGCAAGGCGTCTACAACGAGGTCTCCGGCTATCTTTCGACACCATCGGATGAAGGCAACTACGCGCTCAAGGTGGGTACGGGCGGCTACGCGTCGGCGCTGGCCAACGGGATGTACAAATCGGTCAGCAACGTGGCTGGCGAAGTCACAACTCAATACATCATCCGTTACATTCCCGACAGCGTGGAGAACAAGAAGCAATTCCGGAACATCAACGTGAAAGTGAACCTGGTCAACGTCAAAGTGCGGGCGAGGAAGGGATACTATCCGTTTGCGCCGCAATGATTTGCTCCGCGATAGATCGCTCTCATCGGCGCTGAAACCCTGCCGATAAGGTCAGTAAGCCATGCCAGCCACTGCCGCCATCGAAACGCATCCGGCGCGCTACTCCGTCCTTCAGGCCGAGCTCCCCGGCCAGGGATTAGTGAACCTCGGCATCTTGCTGCAGAATCCGGCCACCGATGCGCTGTACTTGCGCTTGCGTCGCGATCTGGATTCGCTCGCCGAAGACCAGGACCTGGATGTGCTGACTTCGCTCGCCGACGATCTGGCTGCGAAGGCCGGCGAGATGGGGGCCGAGAAGCTGTTCGAGTATCTCGAAACCACGCTGTCTGGCACGCTGCGTGTCACCGATCGTGAGCCGGTTCTAATCGAAAACTTCGATCGTGCCGTGGAGCGGCTCTACCGGCAGCATGTTCAGAGCAAGGTCCTCCAATTCGAGACCCATCTGCCGCGCTACTCGCTGCAGGTGGCGGCGGGCAAGTTTCTCGACAATCAAGAGGTCGAGGAACAAGGCTGGATCGAAGCTCCTGGAAACTTACGCTTGACGCCCGATATGTTTGTCGCCGAGATCGCTGGGCACTCCATGCAGCCGCTCATTCCGGATGGATCGCTATGCGTCTTTCGCCACGGCGTTGTGGGAACGCGGCAGGGCCGCCTGGTCTTGGTAGAGAACCTCGAAACGGCCGGGAACAATCGCTACACGGTGAAACGCTACCAGAGCACCAAAGCAACAGGAGACGAAGGCTGGCGGCACGAGCGCATTCGTCTGGAATCGCTCAATCCCGATTCCCCTTCATGGGATCTCGATCCCGATGAAGAAAAGTACCGGATCATTGCGGAGTTCGTCCGCGTCCTGGACTAATTCTCAGCGCTCAGTCGCGAGCCGCTAGTTGCCGCACCACGTATGGCAGAATGCCGCCGTTGCGATAATACTCGGCTTCCATCGGAGTGTCGATCCTTACGACCGCCTCGAAGCTCTTCGCGGAACCATCCTTCGCAACGGCTTTGACTCGAGCCTTGGCGCCTTTTGCAATCGCATCCGGAATGCCCTCGATCGAGTATTCTTCGAAACCGGTGAGTCCCAATGTTTCGCGGTTCTCGCCAGGCAGGAATTGCATCGGCAAAACGCCCATTCCTACCAAGTTCGATCGATGAATGCGTTCGAAGCTCTCAGCAATCACTGCGCGCACGCCCAGCAGCAGCGTCCCCTTCGCGGCCCAATCGCGCGAAGAACCCGAGCCGTATTCTTTGCCCGCGATAATCAGCAGCGGCGTGCCTTCCCGCTGATAGCGTACCGAGGCGTCGTAAATGAAAAGCTTCTCTCCGCTCTGAACGTGCGTGGTCCAACCACCTTCGGTTCCGGGCGCCATCAAATTTCGCAGACGGATATTTGCTAAGGTTCCCCGTACCATCACTTCGTGATTTCCGCGGCGCGCGCCGTAGGAATTGAAGTCGCCGGGCTTGACGCCTTGGGCGATCAAGAACTTGCCGGCCGGGCTGTCGACGGGAATGTTGCCGGCGGGAGAAATGTGGTCGGTGGTAACGGAATCTCCGAGCAGCGCCAGCACGCGCAGGCCGGCCATATCGCGAACCGATGTCTTGGGGTCCACCATTTTGTCGAAGTAAGGCGGCTTGCGAATGTAGGTAGAATGGTCCGTCCAGGCGTAAAGATCGCCGGCGGGAACCTTCACGCTATTCCAGCGCTCATCACCCAGGAAAACTTCGGAGTACTCTTTTTGGAACATTTCGCTCCGCACGGAGCGCTTCACTACCGCCGCCACTTCTTCCGCCGTGGGCCAGATGTCTTTCAAGTAAACGTTCTTTCCATTTTCATCCGCGCCCAGTGGATCGTTGGTCAGATCGATATCGACGCGGCCTGCCAGCGCGTATGCCACCACCAGCGGAGGCGACGCCAGGTAATTCGCGCGCACCAGCGAATTGATGCGACCTTCGAAGTTGCGATTGCCGCTCAAGACCGCAGCCACCACCAACTTTTCTCTTTGGACGGCCTCGGCCACAGCCTCCGGCAATGGCCCGCTGTTTCCAATGCAGGTAGTACAGCCGTATCCGACCAAATGAAATTCCAATTTTTCGAGATACGGTGTCAGGCCCGCGTCATTGAGGTAGTCGGTGACCACTTTGGATCCGGGCGCAAGACTCGACTTCACCCAGGACTTGGTCCTCAGTCCTTTCTCCACGGCTTTCTTCGCGAGCAGCCCGGCCGCCACCATGACCGATGGATTGGACGTGTTGGTGCAGCTTGTGATCGCGGCAATCACAACCGAGCCGTCCCGAAGCGTCGCTCTCGATCCATTCATGCCGATCTCGGCGGTGCGCGGCGCGGCGCTGAGACTTGCCAGGAAATTCTGCTTCACGTCCGGCAGATTGATGCGATCCTGCGGACGCTTCGGGCCGGCCATGGATGGGACCACGGTACCAAGGTCGAGTTCCAACGTGTCGGAAAATTCGGGCTCCGGCGAATCCTTGGTCAGGAACAACCCTTGCGCCTTGGCATAGGCTTCCACCAGAGCGATCAGCTCCGGCGGACGATTGGTCAGCCGCAAATAATCGAGCGTCTGA
>JBGPSX010000418.1:0-3829 GCA_041490325.1 Bryobacteraceae bacterium
CCACCGATGGCCTTTCGCTTTTAGAGGAGGACTATGTCGACCACAACCGCGCATCGAGGCGCGACCCCCGCGGCGGAATCGAAGCTCATGTCGGGCGCCCAGATTCTGCTCGAATGCCTGGTTCGCGAGAACGTAGACTGCCTCTTCGGTTACCCGGGCGGCGTCACACTGCCGCTCTACGACGCATTCTACGATCATCCGATTCGCCACGTTCTGGTCCGCCACGAACAAAACGCCGCATTTGCCGCCGAAGGTTATGCGCGCTCCACAGGTCGCGTGGGCGTCTGTTGCGCCACCTCGGGACCCGGCGCGACGAATCTGGTCACGGGGCTGGTCGATTCCATGATGGACTCGATCCCGATCGTCGCGCTCACCGGCCAAGTCTCCACCAAGCTCATCGGCAGCGATGCGTTTCAGGAAGCCGACACTTTCGGAATCACCCGCTCCTGCACCAAACATAACTTTCTAGTCAAGACCATAGCCGAATTGCCTCAGGCAATTCATGAGGCGTTTTACATTGCCTCCAGCGGCCGGCCGGGACCGGTCTTGGTCGACGTCCCCAAGGATATCTTCCAGGCGCAGGCGCATTACTCGCCGGTTTCCGAAATTCATCTGCCGGGCTACCGCGTCTTCACCGAAGGCCACACCGGGCAAATCCGGCGCGCCGCGCAAATGATCTGGGATTCTCACCGTCCTTTTGTATATGCCGGTGGCGGCATCATCGCCGCTAGTGCGTCGGAAGAGCTGCGTGAACTGGTGGAGCTGATTGAGGCGCCCGCCGTTAACACTCTTATGGGACTCGGCGCGCTGCCGGCCGAGCATCCGAATTTCATCAGCATGCCCGGGATGCACGGCAGCTACGCGGCCAACATGGGAATGAGTGGCGCCGACCTGTTGATCGCCTTGGGAGTCCGATTCGACGACCGCGTCACTGGCCGGCTCGCGGCCTTCGCCCCGCACGCCAAAGTAATCCATGTGGACATCGATCCGGCGGAAGTGGGCAAGAATCGCGTGCCCGATCTGCCGATTGTCGGCGACGTGAAGCGCGTACTTCAGAAACTGATCAAGGTGCTGCACGAGCTGGCGCCGCAAAGCCGCAAACGCAACGCCGACTCCCGCGCCGGATGGTGGAAGCAGATTCACGAGTGGAAGGGCGAGCATCCGCTCACGCCCGAGGTATCCACCACCGAGATCAAACCGCAGCACGTGATGCGCGAGATCGACCGCATCTCTGGCGGCACCGCCATCGTGACTTCGGACGTTGGCCAACATCAGATGTGGGCGGCCCAGTTCGTGCGTTTCAATGAACCGCGGCTTTGGATCAACTCCGGCGGCTTGGGCTCGATGGGCTTCGGACTGCCGGCCGCGATCGGCGCTCAATTCGCGCGCCCCGACAAGCTGGTCTTCTCAATCGTCGGCGATGGTGGATTCCAGATGTCGATCCCTGAGCTCGCGACCATCGCAAATCATGGCCTGCCGATCAAGATCGTCGTGGTCAATAACGGTTATCTCGGCATGGTTCGCCAATGGCAAGAGCTGTTCTACAACAATCGTCTCTGCCAGGTGGAGTTGAACTCTTTCCCGGATGCTGAGAAACTGGCCGGCGCTTACGGATTCAAAGGCCGCACCATCGAGCATCCGCATGAGCTGGCGCCGGCGCTGGCAGAAGCGGTGAGCGAGAACGGGCCGTATCTGTTGAACGTCAAAGTGTCGCCGTTCGAAAACGTTTATCCGATGGTTCCAGCCGGTGGTGCCATCAACGAAATGGTGCTAGGCCCACCGCAACCGGTGGAGGTTTAGAGGTTGGCGTATGTTTAGAAATCAACATCGTGGCGCACGCACTCCTGCGTGCCGCGTTCACACTCGTGTGAACGCCTCTTCGAACCCGCAAACCCAGCGTCGACACGAGTGTCGACGCGGCACGCAAGAGTGCGTGCGCCACGGTGAACAATGCTGCAAGTAATCTCTTTACTAGTCGAAAACAAACCCGGCGCTCTGATGCGCATCACCGGCGTGCTCAGCGCCCGCGGCTACAACATCGAGAGCCTGACAGTCGCGCGAACGCTGGACCCGATGCTTTCCCGCATGACCATAGCAGTCGACATCGAGCCGCAACTGCGCACGCAGGTCATCAAGCAGATGAACAAGCTGATCAACGTCCTGCAAGCCAGCGACCTTACCGAATCACCGGCCGTGAAGCGTGAAATGGCGCTGTTGCGCGTGCGAGCGCTGCTCTCAAACCGCACCGCGATCCTGAAGGAATCCGAAATATTCGGGGCGCGCGTAGTCGATTCCTCCACCGAGGGCTTCGCGCTCGAGGTCACCGGCGACTCAGAAAAGCTCGACGAATTCATCGATGTCATGCGCGCCTACGGCGACATCGAAGTAACGCGCTCCGGCGCGGTGGCCGTTTCGCTCGAGGCCAAGAAGCTTCGCCTGTCGCCACCCGTGCCGAAGAACACCACCATCGAAGAACAGAACGAAAAACTGGAAGCGAGAAATTAACACCTAACTTATGGCAACGCGCTATTACGAACAAGACGGCAACATCGGTCTGTTGAAGAACAAGACCGTCGCGATTATCGGATACGGAAGCCAGGGTCACGCCCACGCGCTCAATCTGCGCGACAGCGGCGTCAACGTCATCGTTGGATTGCATGCGGGAAGTAAGAGCACGGCCAAAGCCGCCTCCGTCGGGCTCAAGGTGCTCCCGGTCGGCGAAGCCGCGCGAACCGCCGACGTTTTAATGGTTCTCGTGCCGGATCACATCCAGGGCGATCTCTACAACAAAGAAATCGCGCCTCACATGACCAAAGGCAAGACGCTCATGTTCGCCCACGGTTTCAATATTCATTTCGGGCAAATTAAAGCTCCGGAGGGAGTCGACGTGTCGATGATCGCGCCCAAAGCCCCCGGTCATCGAGTGCGCGAGTTGTTCATTGAAGGCGTTGGCGTTCCAGCGTTGATTGCGGTGCATCAGGATGCGTCCGGCAACGCGACGGCGAATGCCCTGGCCTATGCGCTCGCGCTGGGGTGTCTCAAAGCCGGCGTTATCGAGACTACGTTCAAGGAAGAAACAGAGAGCGACTTGTTCGGCGAGCAATCGGTTCTGTGCGGCGGCGTCAGTGAGCTGATTCGCGCCGGTTTCGAAACACTGGTGGAAGCGGGTTACGCGCCTGAAATCGCCTATTTCGAGTGTCTACACGAATTGAAGCTGATTGTCGATCTTATCTACGAAGGCGGCTTAGGCTACATGCGCTATTCCATTTCCGATACGGCCGAGTACGGCGACTACACCCGAGGAAAGCGTATCGTGACGGATGAAACGCGCCGTGAGATGAAGAAGATTTTGGCAGAGATTCAATCGGGTCAATTCGCGAAAGAATGGATCGACGAAAACAAGACCGGCCGCCACAAGTTCCTGGCCATGCGCGAAGAAGCGAAGAATCAACCAGTGGAACGGATCGGCGCCGAACTTCGTTCCATGATGACCTTCCTGAAAAAACGAAAGGAGGCCGGGGCAGCGTAGCGCACGCACTCCTGCGTGCCGCGTTCACACTCGTGTGAACGCCCTTAATAAATATGCGAATCCAAACTTTCGACACCACTCTCCGCGACGGCACGCAAGGCGAAGCCGTGTCGTTTTCAGTAGAAGACAAACTGATCATTGCCCAAAAGCTAGACGAACTCGGAATCGACTACATCGAGGGCGGCTGGCCCAACTCCAACCCGAAGGACAAGGAGTTTTTCGTCCGCGCCCGCGATTTGAAACTCAAGCATGCGCGCATGACCGCTTTCGGTTCCACGCGCTTTGCTAAGAACAAGGTCG
>JBGPSX010000419.1:0-3818 GCA_041490325.1 Bryobacteraceae bacterium
CTGCTCATGCCGCGGATATTCAGCGAGGGCTGGTTGAGAAGCTCCAGCAGCTTTTTGCCGCCGCCTTCTGTCCGCCCCAGCCAGAGTTCGCGCATCAGGTCGGCATCCGCGTTGGGCGCCTCAGCCAGCGCGCGTTTCTCTGTGTCGCTCAAAGGCTCGATGCCGTCGTAAAAATGGTCGATCAGCACGCGGCCATCGTCGTCCTTCATGGATGCCAGCAGTCGCGCCAGCATGAGGGCCGGATTCGGCGCCCAGTTTCCATAGTGGCCACTATGCAGCTCGTGAGCCGGACCATACAGCGTAATGTCGAGCGTCTCCACGCCGCGCGCGCCAAAGACAATCTGCTGCCGCCGGCTCTGATGCACCGGACCGTCGCAAATCAGCCAGACATCGCCACCCAGCAGTTCTTTATTGGCCGCAAGGATGTCTCCCAAATGTCTCGAACCGGCCTCTTCCTCGCCTTCGAAAATGAACCGGATATTCGATTTCAGGGGAATGTGAGCGGCGCGCAACGCATCCAGCGCCGACGTAATCGCGATGATCGGCGCCTTGTCATCCGACGCCGAGCGAGCATAGAGACGCCATTCCGGATTGAAGCGCGATCCGTCGTCCGGCAGCGGGATGACGCGGCCATCCTTATCGAGCGGCTTGTCGCGCAGCACCGGCTGCCATGGCGGAGTGGCCCACTCCTTCGGATCCAGCGGCTGGCCGTCGTAGTGCGCATAAAAGACGATGGTGCGTGTCGCGCCCGGCGTGCGGATTTCTCCATAGACCGCCGGTGGAGCGCCCGGAACCTCGAGCAGCTTCGCCTTTATCTCGCGTTTCTCGAGAATCTTCACGATGGCGTCGGCATTGCGGCGAATGTTGGGCGTGTCCGAAGCGAGATTCGGGATCGCGAGAAGATTTAAGAATTCAGAAACAATGGCACGCTCGTGCGCTTCACGCCAGGCACGGGCGGCCTGAGAGGGTTGAGCGTGGCCGGCGCCAGCAACCACAAGCCCCAGCAAACAACAATTCAGCCAGCGATGAACGCGGATAGACACGGATTCTTATTGTGCCAAATTGCGCGCCAGGTTGTGCCAAATTGCGCGCCGCCATCAGTCCCCAGCGGCGGTAGCGGAAGAGGCGACTGGCCGTTCTTCAGCCTTGGCGCGCCGGAACGGCTGCATCAGCATGAAGATCAAACCCGCGCTCTCGGCGTTTTGACATTCCTTGAGTCCGATTACCATCGCGTCATGACCAGCCGCCGGTGCGTGCACGTAGGTGCCGAAGAGCCGATCCCACCACGGAAAAATATCCCCGAGATTCGCGTTTTGCTCGGGAATTTCGTCCGAGTGATGAATGCGATGCATTTCCGGCGTGATCCACACCGCTCGCAGCGGCCGTTCCAGCCATACCGGAAGCGACGCATTCGCATGCTGGAAGAAACTCTGAGTCAGGCTCACCAGTTCGTTCGCCAGAACGGCCCATGCCGGCGGCGCAAGAAGCGCGATCGCCGCCAGGTAAACCACCAACCCGACAAATCGCTCCAGCGGATGCGACCGCAGCCCGGTCGACAAATCGATGTCGGTATCGGAATGATGCACCTGGTGCACCCGCCACAAAACCGGAATCGAATGCAGGACGCGATGCAGGCCGTACTTGATCAGGTCGAGGAGAAAAAAGGCCAGAGTGCAGCGCACCCACCAAGGCGCCCAACCGCGATTCAGCAATCCCCATCCGCTGTTCTCAAATGACCACGCGGTGGCCACCGAACTGCCGCGGTAGACCAACATCAGGATCGCGCTGGAGGTGACGAGAAGGAGTGCGTGGTTGGCCCAGCGCCGCCCCAATTGATTGGAAACTTTTCTCCAGGGACGCAACATCTCCCAGAAAGACACCGCGACCACGACGCCTGCGAACAGCGCCCAGTACGCGGTGCTTTCGAAATTTTTTTCAAACACGGAAAAGCCCTGCGTGCACTACTTGGGGCCCGAAGAGGATAGAGTTACCTACTTCCGGCGGCGTAGTCTCGCCCACACTACCAACCCAACGATGGCGCTGCCCATGAGCGCCAAGGTCCCCGGCTCCGGGGTGGGAGTAACACTTCCGGCCCAAAGCGGGAAGCTGGTTGCGACGGCTACGGCTGCCAGTTGCCTGAACAAGCCAAACTGGTTCTTCATGAGATTCCTGCATTAGTAGCTTAAAGCTTGGAGAATCAAAGCGTCAAGCGAAAATCGGTCACAGTAGTACTGAACGTCCTGAAACAGGTACTGGGCCGTATCTAGCGGTTTGCCGGCAGCTTACATCTCGCGCCGATTCTCGAGCGATTTTCCCATCGTGACCTCGTCGGCGAACTCGAGATCGCTGCCCACCGGGATCCCCATGGCGATGCGCGTGACCTTCACACCCAATGGTTTCAAGAGGCGCGACAAGTAAACCGCAGTGGCTTCGCCTTCCACCGTTGGGTTGGTTGCCACAATCAACTCCTTCACTTCGCCGGATTGGATCCTGGAGAGCAAGTTCGCTATCCGAAGCTGGTCCGGCCCGATGCCGCGCAAGGGCGAAAGAGCCCCATGCAGCACATGATACAGACCCGAGAATTGCCGCGTTGTTTCAATTGGAAGAATATTGTGTGGCTCTTCGACTACACAGATCGAGGCATGATCGCGATGCGGATCGCGGCAAAAGTTGCACAGTTCGCCGTCGCTGATGTTGTTACAGGATTCACAGATTCCCAACAGGTCTTTGACATCCACCAGGGCCTGCGACAGCCTGGCGGCGTCCTCGCGCGAGTTGCGCAGGACGTGAAATGCCAGCCGTTGCGCCGATTTTTGGCCGACGCCAGGAAGGCGCTTGAATTCCTGGATCAGACGCGCGAGCGGTTCGGCGAAATCGGGCATGATCCAGTGGGCTAGACGAGACCGGGCGGCAGGCCGAGGCCTCCCAGCAGGCCTCCCATCTTCTCTTGTGTGGCGTCATCCACCTTCTTCGCCGCTTCATTGAAAGCCGCCATCACCATGTCCTGCAGCATCTCCACATCGCCGGCCACCTCGGGATCGATCTTGACATGCGTGACATTCTTCTTGCCGTCCATCTTCACCGTCACCATGCCACCGCCCGAAGACGCCTCCACCCGAATGAGGGCGATTTCGTCCTGTAGTTTTTTCTGCATCTGCTCGGCCTGCTTCATCATGGCCTGCATGTTGCCGGGAAGTTTCATAGCTCCTGCCTTATTCCTTTAAATTTCGCACTACGCGGACCTGCGCGTCCGGGAACAGCTCTTGAAACCGCCGCACCTCGGGATGCGCCAGCGCGCGCTCGGACACATCGTCTTGCGGCTTCTTTACTGGCTGAGCATGGGCCTGGTTTGGAGTTCCGAAGACGATCCGGATTCGCATGGGCCGGCCAGCGACTTTCTGCACCGCCTTCAGGATATCCTTTTCGTTCATCGCCAGCCGCATTTCCTCCGGCGAGACGAAGTGCAGTTCGCCGTTGGTTTCGGTGAGCTCGGAATGCTCGATCGCGTCGGCCGTGAATAACAGGCCCAGCTCGAGTAGAGCGGCGTGCAGACGATCGCGTAGCGAGCCAGCGGCCGCAGTTTCCGGCGCCGGGGCCGGAGTTTCAAGACTAGGCGCCGGCGCTGCGGCAGTCGCGCTGGCGGACCGCCGGCTGGCACTGGCGGATTCCGGCCTCGTACTCGCGTGACCGGTGGTCGGTGGTGGAAGGCTGGTCGCCGGCGGCGGCGTCTTCTTAGGTGGCGAGGATTTCGCCGGCGATGGGCTACCCGCGCCGCCCAAGCCCGCCAACGCTTCTTCGATCGCGAGCAGCTTCCCGGC
>JBGPSX010000420.1:0-3811 GCA_041490325.1 Bryobacteraceae bacterium
CGTGATGCCGGCCGCCGGGGCCAGATTCACTTCGCTCATGAAAACCGCACCGTAGCCGCTGATGTAGACGCCTTGCGTCAGGCCCATCACCTCGGCTGGATCAGGTCCCCAGAGGACCGACATCTTGCGGTCCATGCTCTTCTCCATGGCCTCGACCATGGCCCGATTCGGCTTGCTGGCTATGCTCCCGCAAGCAAACGCAAGCGCCACAAATACCGCGATCGCGGTGAGTCTCATTGCGCTGGCCTTATGTCGTTGCCGGCCACCAGCCAGCGATTCATCTTCTTTTCGTAATACGCGATGGTCTGTTGCGCCGCCGCCAGATCCGCTAATCGCTGCGACTCATAGCGCTTCTCGGCGGTATCCAGTACCCTGGCGATCTTCTGATCCTGCCGCGCTTCCGTTTCAGCGATGGCCTTGGCCACCGCGGCTTCCACGCGCGCGCTCACTTCCCGATCGATGCGCTGCTCGATTTTCGCCGTGCCCGGCGTGGCGGCCGGTACTCGCACTTCGCCAGGCGCAGCGAAGGCGTGCACTAGAATCGCGGCCGATAGCACGCCCGCCGAAGCAAAGCCCATCACGGGACCCGAATGCCAAATCGTTTGCCACCAGCGCGGCTCGAAAACTTTATCCGAGACGAACGCGATGCGCTGCGGCGCCTCTTCTTGCTCCAGCGACAACAGCGCCGTGCGCGTGAGATTCAACCGCTCCAGCTCCTCACGGCAACTCTGGCAGGCGCGCACGTGAGTCTCCACCGGCGTCCGCTCGGCCGCCGCCAGTTCGCCCAAAAAATATGCTTTCAAATCCACCCCTGAACAGCTCATTGGACCCCTCCCATATTCACAGGAGCCAGCGTTTGTTTCAGTAGGTCGAGCGCGGTGTACAGGCGGGATTTCACAGTCGAGACCGGGCAAGAGAGAATCTCCGCCATCTCTTCGAACTTGAATCCTTGATAAACCTTGAGCAGCACCGCTTCGCGCTGATCTTCCGACAACCGGCTGAGCGCGCTCGAGACGGCCAGGCTCAGCTCCATCGGATACATGCGCGCACTCGCTTCCGCGGTTCTCGGTTCCACCAGCAGCTCGCCCTCCGGCCGATTCTTTCGCAACAGCGAATACGCTTCGTTGTGAGCGATACGGAATAGCCAGGCTGGAAATCTTACCGGGTCATCGAGCTTCTTCAGGTTCTGATAGGCCTTCAAAAACACATCCTGGCTCACATCCAGCGCGTCCTCGCGATTCGAAACCAGCCGCAACAAGTAATTGAAGACACGCTTCTCCCAGCGAGACACGAGAACGTTGTAGGCGTCCACGTGACCCCGTCGCGCCTTGGCGATCAGGTCGCGGTCCTCAACCTCCCGAAATATCAAATTTCGGCTCCAATTCGAGAGACGCGCCCCAGGGCGAAAAAGACGAAGGGGCGGTTCAGCTCTTTGTACCGTATTTTCGCATTAACCCCCTCATCACACGCTCACTCCAGCTTCCAAAAGGCTGGTCCGTGGTCAGGTATGTCCATGTGGCGCCGCGTTCAGTGGGGTCGGTACCCTGGGCCTGAGCCTCGCTGAGCCGCTTGGGGATTTCCTCGCCAATGCGATCCTCAAGCTCCTGAAACATCCGGTGGACCAAGGTCAGATACTCGTACAACGGCTGCCGGCCGCCCCAGGAAAGCCATTGGACGCCTTCGCGCAGGTCGGTGATCGATGCCAGATACTCCGACCATAGCTCGTCGATCGTGGCCAGCGATACCAGCCGCTCCAGCTCCGAAGAACACGGCGTTGCGCCCATCAGAATGTTCCGGCGGCGCTGCTGGATCTTCTGCCGTTGACCCTCGATGACGCTCTCGTATTTGTTGAGGAACTGCCGGATGTCGAGATTCTGACCCTCCACCAGGCGTTGAAGGCTTTCTACATCGTCTTCGAGCCGCAACAAATCGTTGCCATATTTAACGAGCAATTCATCTTCCAATGACACGAAGAACCGTGAACTGCCGGGATCGCCCTGCCGGCCGGCGCGTCCGCGAAGCTGGTTGTCGATTCGCCGGCTCTCGTGACGATTGGTCCCGATCACGTGCAGTCCGCCGAGTTCGGCCACGCCGGGCTCGAGCTTGATATCGGTGCCGCGACCGGCCATGTTGGTCGAGATCGTCACCGCTCCCAGTTCGCCGGCGCGCGCGATCATCTGCGCCTCCCGCTCCTCGTGGCGCGCGTTCAGAACCTGGTGCACAACGTCGCGAATACGGCCGCTTAGCCGTTCTGATTCCTCCACGCTGCGTGTCCCCACCAACACAGGCCGCCCGCTGGCATGGACATTCCGGATTTCTTCTATAACGGCCTGTTCCTTCTCCTCGCGATACTCAAACATCTCATCCGGATGATCGACGCGAATCACAGGACGGTTGGTCGGGATCACCTCCACGTCCAGTCCGTACGCGATCCGAAACTCATCCGCCTGCGTCGCCGCGGTGCCGGTCATCCCACAGATTCGCGGATACAGCGCCGCCAAGTTCTGTAGCGTAATTGAGCCCAGAATCCGGCCCTGCGCCTTAAGCGCTACCCCTTCTTTCGCCTCGATCGCAGTATGCAGTCCGGCCGGCCAGCGGCGGTTTTGCGCGATCCGGCCCTTGAACTCGTCCACCGATTCGATGACGCCATCCCTTACGAGGTAATCCACGTCGCGATGCAACAGCGCGTGGGCGTGGATCGAATCCTGAACCGCGGTGATCAACGTCAGGTTTTCCTCAGCGAACAGGTTGGCGCATCCGAACGATGTTTCGACCGCCCGGATGCCGGCGTCCGTCAGCGCGATGTTCCGGCCATGCTCGTCCAGCGTGTAGTGCTTCACGCGCCGGAAAGATCTGGTCAGTCTGTCTACGCGATAGGCCAGCGATTCCTCCGCGGTTTTGCCGCCGGCGATCACAAGTGGAATGCGGGCCTCGTCAATCAGGATCGAGTCGGCCTCGTCAATCACCGCTACCGCAAAAGGCCGGTGTACCTGCTCATGCGGATAGAGCGCCAGTCCATCGCGCAGGTAGTCGAATCCCACTTCGTTTGCGGTGGCGTAGGTTATGTCGCAGGCATAGGCGCTGCGGCGTTCCTCGATCGACATGCCTTGCTGGATGTAACCGGTGGTAAGTCCCAAAAATTCATAGATGCCTCCCATCCATTGGGCATCGCGCCGGGCTAGGTAGTCATTCACGGTCATCACGTGAACGCCGCCTCCGCTCTTCGCATACCAGACGATGGCCGGCACGGCAGCCAGCGTCTTGCCTTCGCCGGTCTGCATCTCGGCGATTCTGCCGTTCGCCAGCGCGACCGCGCCCTGAAGCTGGACATCGAACATTTCTAAGCCGAGTACTCGAGCCGCCACGAGGGCGGTCACCGCGAAAACTTCTGACAGCTCCGTGGCGCGATGAAAAGCCGCTTTCAAGTCGTCATCGCTGAGACTTCGAAGCTCCTCGCGCCGCCGGTTGATGGAATCAATAATTGACTCGGATATATCCGGGCCAGGGAATAAACGTCGCAAGAACTGGCGCATTTTGCGCCCTCCTTTCTCGTTTGGAAATGAGTTAAAGGAGGAAGTGCGGCGGAGGACGCTGATACAGGGATCTGGAAAGAAGCGGCGATTTCGCGTGCGACTGAGCGGGGCGGACAACGGTGACCACCCGAACGGGACGAGGGTCGCGCCGTTGAGCAACAACGCGCTGTTCAACCCGCGAGCGCGCGATCCAGACGATCGAACAATTGTCGGCGATTCGCTGCGCCCGAACAGCAATGACGGCATTCGGCGCGCACAGCGCCAGCAGCGCTGCGAGC
>JBGPSX010000421.1:0-3785 GCA_041490325.1 Bryobacteraceae bacterium
ATCTCGATGGCACTCATCTGGCAAATTTCGGGAGCGGCTTGAGCCTGTGTAGCGGCCAGCCCTGCTAGCGCCAGCTTGCCTGCGTCGCGTCGAGTCACAGTGCTATATTATAGAAAGAAACTCGACCAGGAGATTCAACCATGAGAACTTTCCTCTGTGCGGCAGCAATGCTGAGCGTCTCCGCCTCGCTCGTTTTGGGCGCCAACCTTCCATCGACATATGTTCGCGGCCAATACATTGAAGCTCGGACCGCCGATGTGTACACCGGTCCATGCTTCGCGAATTCGGAAGTCGGCTTGGCCGGCGATCTCGCGGTGATGGGCTGGAAGATCGAACAAGGCAGCTTCCAGGGCGTCAACCTCGATGGACTTTCGGTGATGGGCGTCATCCGCGCGAGCAATACGCTCGGCAACGTGACCGACACCGTTTACCCGGTGAAGTCGGTGATTGTGATCGATGAGCGCGCCAACGCGGAACAGCGGCTTGCGCTCAAAGGTTTTGCGCAGAAGATGGGTGGCCAGCTTCTGGCCGACGTCGTTCGCGTTGAATATCAGCCGATCGAGTTGTCAGTCGCCGATAACAACATCCATAGCCGCAAAGCAGTCATGACGGCGGGCAAGATGGTGAAGTTGGAGACTCGGGCGCTGACTGAGATGGATCAGATCTGCCACAACGAATCGGTCTATTACCAGCCGTTGACTCCGGTGGAGCATGCCATGGCTGCTTACACGGTGGCTAACGATTATTCTGGCAAGGGTCTTGGCACCGTGTGGAACTACGCCGGCAATCGCGGCTCGTTTGTAGGGACTTTCCAAGTCAACGAATAGACAGCAAGAGCCTGTTCTGAAGGACCGCTCCCTTTGGGAGTGTGAAAAATCAGCCCGCTAAACGATTTTTAGAAACCGCTCCCTGCGCTCACGGCTCGGCTAGTGGCATTAATTTCTAGCTGAGCCGCGACCAAAGGGAGTGCTGATTGGCCGGCGGCCCACCGATACAAATGAAGAACGGTCGCATGGTGGCGAATAAATGGCGAATTTGAGGCCGTTCTTCAGGGGAGCGGTTTCAAACATCTGACCAACATTCAGATCAACCGGCAGAACGTTTCGCCGGTGAAGCTCTAGTGGGATTGATTTTTTGGTTCGGCGTCCTTCCCGGCCGCCCCACTCAATGCGTCGCCGTGCTTGCCGGCTCCTGTGGTTTTGGCAGCGGCTTGCGGGGGAGCATCTCGGGACGCGTTGCTGCGTTGTACACTACCGAAGCTATTACTGCCGAAGCTTGCATCAGGTCGCCTGTGATGGCGTGGTCGTAGACATCCATGTTGGAATGGTGGGTCACGGTCATGTAATCGAGCGGATCCTGGATGAATTGGAATCCGGGCAATCCGACGGCGTCGTAGGAAAGGTGATCGGTCCCGCCCGTGTTGCGGATCGAGATCGTGGTCACTCCCAAGTCACGGAACGGCTCCAGCCACTGCTCGAACAGCGGCCGCATCGCGTCGTGATTCTGGAGATAGACGCCGCGGATCTTGCCACTGCCATTATCCAGATTGAAATAACCCGAGAGCTTGGCGTGAGCGGCGGTGACGTGCATCGTTTTGGGATCGCCGAAATGCTCCTTCACGTAAGCTTTCGAGCCGAGTAGTCCTTCCTCTTCGCCGCCCCATAGGCCGATCCGGATCGTGCGGTCCATCTTGAGATTGAGAGCCTTCAGAATTCGGACAACTTCCATCATGACCGCGCTTCCGGCTCCGTTGTCGGTTGCGCCCGTGCCGCTGTGCCATGAATCGAAGTGCGCGCCGACCATCACTACTTCGTCCTTTTTACTGCCGCTGCCAGGAATCTCCGCGATCAGGTTGTAGGCATCCACTGCGCCGTCCGATATACGCGCTTTCAAATTCGCTTGCAACTCCACTTTGGTCTTGAGCTCGAGCAACCGCGCGATGCGGTTGTAGTGTTCCGAGGTCACGATGAAAGTGGGTGGGGCCAGGGGATTCTTAGCATCGTAGGATCCACCCGCTTCAGCGAAGACCATGGCGTCGCGGGCGCGCTGATCGTCCTGAATCAGCGCCAGCACTCCCTCGTCCAGGAAAAATTTGGTCTTCCGGACGGCTGTGTCCTCACGCCGCTTGCGCATGGTGTCTTGAATCGACGCTGGAACGCTGGCGAAGAACCGCAAGCGCTCTTCCGGATTCTCCGGCAGCACGATATTGTTGGGATCGATCTGCATCTTCAGGATCGGTGGCGGCGCGACGGCGATGTCGCGCAATTCCTGGTCGGAGTAGCGTTGCAGTTCGGGCTTCGATTCCCACTCCGCGATGTTGCGCTGAATCTCGGAGATCAGCACGACTTTGCCGTGCAGTTTGCCCTTGTACTTCTCGATATATTTGTCCAGTTCCTCGGGCGTGTTACCAAAGCCGTTGGAGCGCGGCATGGGTGCGAGCATCGGTTCGCCAGTGATGACGCCATTGGTGTTCGCCGACCAGGCCAGCGGCCACGCGGAAAGCAGCGAATACCTTGGCGTGGTCATCTCGAGCGCGAATTTCTCGAGCGACCAGCTACGTCCGAACGGTCCCCATTTCTCGAAGTGCGCATTCTCGAGGCCGTATTCCTGCAGGCGTTTGAGCGCCCAGTCGCCGGCTTCTTTGAACTCGGGCGACGCTGTGAGGCGGGGGCCGTAGACATCGCTGAGATATTGCAGGTGTTCCATCACCTTCGAATGCTCGAAGGCTTCGGCCTTGATTCGATTAATGACGTTCAGGTCGACCGCATCGGCGGCAAACGCAGGAATAATGCAGGCAACGGCTAGGGCAAAGCAGCGCATTACGTCATTATGACACCCGGCCGCTAACTCGCCTGAGGTTATTCCGTGGCGCCGTTTGCTCGGCGGGCGGGCTGGGGTTTGGGCAGCGGTTTCCGCGGCAGCAGGTCCTCGCGCATGGCCGTGTTGTAGACAAACGACGCGATGATCGCCGAAGCTTGCATCAGATCGCCCGGTTGGATGCGATCGTAGACGTCCATGTTGGAGTGGTGCGTGCGCGTGTTGTACTCCATCGGGTCCTGGATGAACTGGAAGCCGGGAAGTCCAACGGCGTCGAAGGATTGATGATCGGTCCCGCCGGTATTGCGAATGGTGATGGTGCTCATGCCGAGATCCTTGAAGGGCGCCATCCAGGATTCGAAGACTGGCCGCACCATGTCGTTGCCTTGCAAGTAGACACCGCGAATTTTTCCGGTACCGTTGTCGTAATTGAAGTAGCCGGCGAGTTTGGCGTGCTCGCCCGCGAGTTTCATGGTTTCGCGATCGCCAAAGTGTTCCTTCACGTAAGCGCGCGAGCCCAGCAGGCCCTCTTCTTCGCCGCCCCACAGCGCCATGCGGACGGTGCGATCCATCTTCACATCCAGCGTTTTCAAGATGCGGGCTGCCTCCATCATGACGGCGCTGCCGGCCGCGTTGTCGGTGGCGCCGGTGCCGCCGTGCCAGGAATCCAGGTGCGCGCCCAGCATGACGATCTCGTCCTTCTTGCGGTTGCCGGGAATCTCAGCCACCACGTTCACGGAATCGGTATTGTCCTCGAAGACCTGCGTCTGAATGTTAAAAGAGAGCTTCACCGGAATCTTGTGGTCCATCAAGCGCGCGATGCGATTGTAATGCTCAGGAGTGAGGGCAACCGAGGCGATGGCGACGGGCTTCTTCGGATCGTACGAGCCGCCGGAAGAAGCAAACACCGTTCCGCCGTCGCCATTCGAGCCAAATGAAATCAAAACCAGCGCGCCTTCTTCCTTCAG
>JBGPSX010000422.1:0-3784 GCA_041490325.1 Bryobacteraceae bacterium
ATACTGCGAGTCTGTTTCAGCAGGCAAACCAGTTACACTGTGACCAGGAGTTGCTGTGCACTCCACGCTCTGCTGGATTCTTCTGACCGCCGCGCTCGCCTGGGGGCAGCCAAAGCGGGTCTTGTTTATCACGTACTCAGCCGGATTTCGGCACGATTCCGTTCCAACTGCAATCGAAGTTCTGCGCGACATCGCGGCTCAGAGCGGCCGGCTCGAAGTGGTCGCCTCTGAAGATCTTTCCCTGCTCAGCGGCGCCGGATTGCATGGCTACGATGCGCTCTTCTTCTTTACCAGTGGCGAGCTTCCAATCAGCGATTCGCAGAAGCAGGATATGCTGGCGTTCGTACGCGGCGGCAAGGGTTTTGGCGGAGTACACAGCGCCACCGATACGCTGTACACCTGGCCCCAGTACGGCGATCTGATTGGCGCCCGTTTCAACGGTCATCCCTGGGCGCAATCGGTGCGGATCAATATCGAAGATCCGGCTCATCCCACCGTGTCGCATCTGAAGCCATCCTTCTCGATATCCGACGAGATTTACCAGTTCCGCGATCTCTCGCGTAATCGCGTGCACGTCCTCATGAGTCTAGACACGACTTCGGTGGACTTGAACGCACCGGGCGTCAATCCGGGCACGCAGGATTTCCCACTCGCATGGGTTCGCACTTACGGCAACGGCCGCGTCTTCTACACCGCGCTCGGACATCCCGAAAGCACCTGGCGCGACGATCGCTTTCAACAGATGCTGACAGAAGCTCTGTTGTGGCTGACTGGTCAGGTGGACGGCGCCGCTCCGGTCCGGCCAACAATTCTCTCGGATGCGATCGGCAACAGCGCCAGCTTCACGCCTCGCATGGCGATCTCCGCCGGATCCATGCTTTCGATTTTCGGCGAGGGCCTCACCTCAGGCGCGGTCCGTGGCGGTGATGTTCACAATCCTCCGAATGAATTGGCCGGCACTACCGTAAGAATCAACGACACACCGATTCCGCTGCTGTACGTGTCTCCAATGCAGGTGAACGCCTTCGTGCCGCTCGACCTGCAGCCGCGGCCATGCACTCCAGGCTCCTTGATTGGTTGCATCGGATTTGTCTACGATCTGGCGCTCTCAGTTGAAGGAGCCAGTTCGACCAGTGCAAAACTGCTGGCGCTGGACTCGACGCCAGGAATTTTCACGCTGACGCGGAGCGGTCCAGACGTGACGCTATGGGGCACCGGCTTCGGCCCCGTGGAAAAAAGTGGCGACTATCAAGTAACGCGCACCCAACCGTTAGTAACGGTAGCGGGATTCCCAGCCCGAGTCCTATTCAGCGGCCTGTCCCCCGGCACACCCGGCCTCTACTAGGTAAACGTCGAACTACCGCCCAATCTTCCCTCGCCGGCGATGCTCGAGCTTCGCTTCGCCAATTTCATCCAAAATTTGTTGATCCCGTAGAGTGGACTTCAGTGCGCCCAGGGCTTCAGCCCTGCAGGCCTAAAACATCGCCCGCGAATAAACCCCACTCCGCGATTCGAGCGAAGTCTGATAACACTCAGCCGCGTAAGTAAACTCTCCGGGTTTCAAGTTGGCGGGAAAATCCTGTGCGCGAGCCGACACATCCGTCGCCCAGTTGGGAACATTGCCCGTAGCTGCATCCACATTCGCCGGCGCGCCAAACGAACTAGCCCGCAGCCCAACATTGCCAATCACATAACGCTGCGTCACAACCGCGTAGCCTTTGTTGGCACATTTGCCTCGCGTGTTAGCCGGACAATCGCTGTCATGCACCACGCGAATCCTGCTTAGGATCAGCACGCCCTGCCCATCCCCCAGATTCATCCCGAGCCCCTCGGCCACGCGCATCGCAATGGTCTGATTGGCGCTCTGCGAAAAATCCATGCCTTGCGCGTACATGCTGGCGACATCCCGACTGATCTGATTGGCGTGATCGTTTTGACTCGCATTGCTATTCACCAGTAGTACGCCGATGGATAGAGGTACCAGAAAAATCGCGCCCAAAGCATAGAGCGGTATAGACGTGCTGAGACTCTGTATTTTGCGACGCTGCATGGTGCCACATCTACCTTAGTCCATCGAGGCTAAGAGATACCAGACGGGATTCACGTTCTTTATCAAAGGAATCGAACTTAGTACCTCCCAAATGTTAGTTTCAGGTACCCGATCATCGCCGTCTAAGGTCTTCGCCGGGTCCGAGCGCAACTAGCGCAGCGGCTTACCCCACTCGGCTTCTTTCCTCAACCGGGCCTTCAGTATTTTCCCACCGGGATTCCGCGGCAGCGCCTCCGCTCGAATCATTATGAATTGCGGAATCTTGAAGTCCGCGAGCCGGCCCTGAAGAAATTCGCAGATCTCGGCCGGCTCTGTTTTGATCCCGGGCTTCAACACCACCACGGCCCCGACCTTTTCGCCCATCATGGTGTCGGCCACTCCCATCACCGCGCATTCGAATACCGCCGGATGCGCGCATAATGCGTTCTCCACCTCCACGCAATAGACATTCTCGCCACCGCGATTCACCATGTCTTTCTTGCGATCGACGATCTGCACAAACCCGTCTGAATCCACGCGTGCGAGATCGCCGGTATGCAGCCATCCATTGACGAACGTCTGCGCTGTCGCTTCCGGCTTGTTCCAGTAACCCTTTACGACGTTGGGACCGCGTACCAGCAGTTCGCCGACGCCGCCCGCATCCGCCTCGAACAGATCCAAGTCCACAACCGGCGCTGCAAATCCCACCGAGTCCGGGCGCACGTGCGCAAATTCGTGCGGCAGAAATGTCGCCACTGAAGAAGTTTCCGTCAGCCCGAATCCGTTGCCCACCCGCGCATTTGGAAAGGCCTGAATAATTTTTCCTACCAGTTCCGGTGCGATGGGAGCCCCGCCGTACATCATCCACCGCACGCCTCGGGTGTCGATCTCGGAAAAGTTCGATTGATTGATCGCTAGCCAGAAAATCGCCGGAACCGACGTCAGTGAATTGATGCGCTCCTGACCGATCGCGCGCAAGAACGACTGCACGTCGAAGGCCGGCATGATCACCGTCGCGCCGCCGCTCTCGCAACTCGGCAGCAGTTGGCTGTTGCAGCCGGTGACGTGAAATAACGGAACTGACACCAGTGTTCGTACGCTACCATCCATGGGCAGCGGTACGATCCTCCGGCAAGTCTCGATGTTGGCGAGAAAGCCCTCGTGCGTGGTCATGGCGCCCTTGGGAAATCCGGTGGTTCCACTGGTGTAGAAGATCGCAGCGACGTCGGGCGGCGTGATGTCCTGCACCACGTACGGATCGCCGTCCGGCCAAGCGTCACCCAAAAGAAAAACGAACCGCGAGCCCGAATCCGTCAGCACATACTCCACCTCCGGCTCGCTGAAGCGGGTATTTACCGGAACGGCGATCGCGCCCGACATGAGCGTGCCCCAGAACGCCACGCACCAATCGAGACTATTGCCCAGCCGGATCGCAACACGATCGCCGCGCTCGACGCCCAGCTTTCTTAAACCGCCCGAGACGCGAGCGGAGCGGTCCCACAGCTCGCGGTAATGGATGCGCCCGGCCCCTAGCTCGACCACAGCTTCTTTCTCAGGAACACGGTCCACCGTCTTGCGCAACATTTCGATTAACGAATCGGGCCGGCCATCGTAGCGCGCGATTTGGTCGGCGCCGCGCGTGATTCCAGATTGATCAAACGGTCGAATCATTTAGTTATGAGCGTTCACACGAGTGTGAACGCGGCACGCATGAGTGCGTGCGCCACGACACATCCCACAAAAACAGTACATGAG
>JBGPSX010000423.1:0-3768 GCA_041490325.1 Bryobacteraceae bacterium
TCCCCGAGTCCTGGCAGCCCCTACGGCTGAACAGCAACAGCAGGAACTTGATCGTATCATCGACCTGGTAGGCCGCTGCCGACATCCCAAGCGCACCAAACGCCGCTCATATCCACGAGCGGTGTGGGGGCGTGGTTATCGCTTTCCCAAGCGAAGGGAGAAAAACTAAGTGGCATTGCGCACTCATGCGTGCCGTGTTCGCACTCATGCGAACACTTCCTCGGCTCGAAAACCGTGCGTTCACACGAGTGTGAACGCGGCGCGCATGAGTGCGTGCGCCACGCGCTCGGTTAAACCACGCCCGCGTGCCGTTTCAATATTTGTTGGAGGTTTTGCGAAAAAGCCGAACGCGCCATCACAATATTCGCGCCGGCCTCGTGGGCCTTCTGCTTCAACTCGCCCTGCACGTGCGACAGATAGCCGATCAGACTGATGTGCTTCAAGTCGCCATTGCTCTTGAGCTTCGATATCAACGCCAACGGTTCCACCGAGTTATTGTTCAAGTCCATAATGATGAGCAGCGGCTTTTCGTTGGTCGCTTTCTGGACCACGTCGTGTTCCGATTTCAGGAACTCTACATCCAGCCCAACTCGCTTGGCTGCATCGCTTATCTTGACGGTGAACAAAAGGTCGTCCACTACTGCCAGGATCTTCTTCTTCTCCCGCTTGTGCATATTAGGATCTACCGCCAAGTGCTCCTGAATGTATCGTTTGCTAACCGTCTGACGACGGCAGGTTGTGTGGAAGGTAAAATTTATTCTAGCATGACGGAATACGAACAACATGATTAAGCGAGACGCTCAGAAACTGCGGGGCCTTCCCAGGCAAGCCGGATGAGTATCCATTCCTACGTCTATCCGGATGCCCCAGAGGCGTCCGCCGCCTGTGCCCGCAAGATCCTGGATCTGTTGAAAGATGCGCTCTCGCGCGAGCCGCGGGCGTCTATTGCCATTTCCGGCGGCACAACGCCGAAGTTGCTGTTCGGCGAACTGGCCAGGGCAACTTTTGACTGGACGAACGTACACTTGTTCTGGGTAGATGAGCGCTGCGTGCCTCCTGGCGACGCGCAGAGCAACTACAAGCTGGCCAAGGAGAACTTCATCGACCCGGCCAGCTTCCCGCCCGCTAACGTACATCGCGTGCAAGGCGAAATCGACCCAAAGCTCGCCGCACAACTCTATACTGAGGACATCACGCGATTTTTTGGCTTGGCTCCGGGCGCGCTGCCCCGCTTCGATATCATTCACCGGGGCATGGGTCCCGATGCGCACACCGCCAGCCTCTTTCCGGACGAGCCGCTGATCGACGACCTCGAGCACGTGGCCGGCCCGGTGTACGTCGAAAAATTTCATCAATGGCGTGTGACTCTATTGCCCGGCGTCCTGCTAGCGGCGCAACATACCGCCATGCTGGTAGCCGGTGACGATAAGGCCGAGCCGCTGCGATCGGTAATGCACGGTTCCTACGAGCCCAAGAAGTACCCGGCCCAGATTGCGACCTATCAAGGCCACAACGTGATGTGGTTCCTGGATCGTTCGGCTGCGAGGCTTATCGGGTGAAAATCTCACGGCGCCGTTTCGCGCTGCTTCCTGCCATCGGCCTGTGGCCGAATCGGATGAGCAGTACGAAAGCGCCGGAGCGGTCTCAGACTCGAATTCTATTCGGCGGCGACGTAATGCTCTCGCGCTACGTCGGCGCGTTGGCGCTCGAAAAAGACGATCCAGCCTGGCCGATGCGTGAATTGGCCGCGCTGTTCTCTTCGGCCGACCTGGCGTTCGTGAATCTGGAGTCGCCATTTTCCGATCGAGGACCTAGTCGGGAACATGGCATGGTATTCAAGGCTGAGCCCCGAATGATTGAAGCGCTGGTTACCGCGGGAATCGACGTCGTCTCGACGGCCAACAATCACGCCCGGGATGGCGGCGGATATGGCATCGAATACACGCTCGCCCGGCTGGCCGAAAAGCGCATTGCAAGCATCGGAACCGGAGCCACGGCGGCGATCGCGCACCAGGGCGCCGTGCTGGTGAGGAACAACGTAGGATTCGGCTTTCTGGCCTATACCTATGACCAATCGAATGGTAACCACGCCGACTGGGACGATCGCATCGCGATGATGAATGTCGACCAAATGGTGGCCGACATCCAGCGGCTTCGTCAACGGACCGATGTCGTCATCGTATCCATGCACGCCGGCAACGAGTACGGCCGCAAGCCCAACGCGCACCAGCGTAAATTCGCGCACGCCGCCATCGACGCCGGCGCGAGTATTGTGGCCGGTCATCATCCGCATGTCACGCAGCCGGTGGAAGCGTACGGCGATGGCGTGATCTTCTACTCGCTGGGCAATCTGGTATTCGATCAGTTTCAGCGCAAGGAAACACAACGCGGGTGGATCGCCGATGTCCGTTTTACCGCCGGCCGGCTCTCGGGCTACGGCGTCATCCCGGTCGATATCGTGGGTACCGTGCCCAGGCTCCGCACGCCCGGACCACAATTCTTCGTGTCATCGTAAATGCGGAAAGATTCATTGAAACCGCTCCTTCTAGTCGCGGCTCGGCTAGCGGCGCCCAGCATTCATCGTTGTGACCGCGCGCTTACGGCCGCTCATGTCCGGCCACGCCCGAGCCGAGCCGCGACCAAAGGAAGCGGTTTAAGCAACCTCCCATGAACTGCCTGGTTCTTTCCGCCGGCGGGATGTTCGGCGCCTATCAGGCAGGAGCCTGGAAGGTCCTCTCAGATGTTTTCAAACCCGGCCTGGTCATCGGCGCGTCCATCGGCGCTCTGAACGGCTGGGCCATCGCGGGAGGATGCGATCCAGACGATCTGATCGCCCGTTGGCAAAATTTTGAAACCGCAGGCCGTTATCGCTGGCAGTTTCCCAGCACTCCATTCCGGGGTGTTCTCGATTCCAGGCCATTCCACAACGCCATTCGCGACATGCATGCTTCCTACCAGCCGAAGATTGAATACGCCCTGGTCCTGACCGACTTGTTCAGGCTGCGCCCCATGCTCGTTCGCGGCGCGGATGTGCGATGGCAGCATCTGGCTGCAAGCACCGCGATTCCGGGCATCTTCGATCAAATGCGCATCGACGGCAGGATCATTTCCGATGGCGGGCTCTTGTGCGCCGTTCCGCTGTGGGCGGCGGCGGAACTGGGCGCCGAGCGCGCGCTCGTCATTGATGCCTGGCTCGGATCGCCGGGCTGGGTGGTGAAGATTCTGGCCGGCGCCATCCGAGGAATCTCACCATTTCGATCGACGCCTCCGCCGGAGTTGGAGGTCATTCGAGTCGCGCCCACGGCGCCGCTAGGATCCACTCGTGACGCGCTGCTCTGGACGCGTGAGAACGCCGAGAAATGGATTCGGGCGGGGGAGCGCGATGCCGCCGCAATCAAACATTCCATTCTGAATTGTTTTGAGCGAAAATAGATCCTGACATGCCGTCTTACCAGATTCATCGTTTGAAGGAAACGCCCCGCCAGCAATTTCGATGGGCGCCGCACACTTCCGGAGTCATGATCATCAAACCCAAGGACTACGAGCAGGGATCGTCCGTCGATGGCGCCAGTCCCTACGCCGTGTGGCTGGACCTGCGCGACACCGAGGCACCGTTACAAATTGGTGATGTCCTCCAGGCAGAAGGCGGCGAGCTGTTCATTTTCAAGTACATCGGTTTTGAGGAAGCGCGCTGGTACGTACCAGAGCCCGTTTTGCCTGCAACTCCGCTACCGATCGAGGTAACATAAGGGCATAAGACATGTATAA
>JBGPSX010000424.1:0-3754 GCA_041490325.1 Bryobacteraceae bacterium
CAGCCAGTTAGGCTCGGGCAACACGTCGTTATTCAAGATGCCGATCCATTCGGCATCCGCGGAGCGAATTCCGCAGTTGACCGCGGGGCTGAATCCAGTATTCTCTTCAAGCTCGATGACGGTGCATCCGGCGCGACGGGCAATAGCAACCGAATCATCGCTTGAACCGTTATCGACGACGATGACCCGTTCGATCGGATGTGACTGAAGCTCGAGCGCCGCGAGCAGCTTGGCCAGCCGCACCGATCCATTCCAGTTCGGGATAACAACCGCGACCTTCCCCACCTATGAAAATGTCCTTTGGCATAGCACGTGGCGCACGCACTCCTGCGTGCCGCGTCGGCAATCGTGCCGACGCGTGGTTCCGCGCGCTGCCGAGGCGTTCACATGAGTGTGAACGCGGCACGCAAGAGTGCGTGCGCCACCACTCATCGAAAGCGCTTTTTGATCAGGAATATCAAGTTGTACAGGCCGTCGCGCCATGGGTTCAGTTTAATCTCGCCGAGGCGCGACGAGTACAAGATCGAGATTTCGGCAAAACGAACGCGACGGCTCTTGAGCGCCTCAATCTTGATCTCCTCAGAGAACGCCATGCCGTCCGACTCGAGCTGCATCTCCTTCAAAATGGACCGGCGGAAAACCCACATGCCGGACTGGGAGTCTCGCACCCAGCGAAAGTACAAAACCGACATCGCGAGCGATAGCATCCAGTTCCCAAATTTATGTTTGAAGCTCATAGCTCGGCGGTCGCGCACCGGGAAACGCGAGGCGTTCAGAAAATCAACATCCAAGTGCAGGAAGGCCTCGATCAGATAAGAGATGGCATCCGGCGGGTAACTGTGGTCGCCATCCAGCGTGACGATGACGTCTCCGGTAGCCGACGCAAATCCTCGCTTGTAACTGCGGCCGTAGCCGCGCACCGGTTCGCGGATCACTTCGGCGCCGAATGATCGCGCCACGTCGGAGGTGCGGTCCGTGGAACCGTTGTCGACCACGATGGTCTGGTCCACGAACTCGGGCATGCGCCGCAGGACCTGCTCGATTCCCTGCTCTTCGTTCAAGCATGGAATGATCACTGTGATGCTTTGCGATTTATACACGAATCGAGATGGCGCCGGCCGGACGCGCCAGCGCTGGTACCATATTCTCATGGCGAAGTTGTTTTGCAGCCTGGCCGTCGTTGTTGGATCGTTAGTCGCCGCCGTCAATCCGCAGCTCCGGCAGGTGAACACGGTCTACATTCTGTCGATGAATCGCGGCATCGATCAATTTCTGGCGAATCAGTTGACCACGCAGGGCGTGTTTCAGGTAGTGACGGATCCCCAAAAGGCGGATGCGATTCTCACCGACCGCCTGGGCGAAGGCTTCGAGTCCAAACTCAAGGAACTGTATCCCCCGCCCGCGCCTCCAGCGCCGCCCAAGAAAGAATCCGCCGCTGAAAAAGAAAAAAAGGACGACGGCACAGACTTTGGTTCCGCGGGGCCGCGTCCCGCGTCGACAGGTCGTGGCAAAGGAAATTTCTTCATTGTGGATCGCCGGACTCAAGCCGTGCTCTGGTCGGTCTATGAGGAGCCCAGAGATTCGACCCCCAGCGAACTGACCAAGATCGCTGCCAGAGTAGTCAAAAAGCTGAAAGAGGATTTAGCAGGCAAGAAGGCCGACTAAGTCACACTGTGGTTTCTTCGCGTCATGCCAAGCGCCTTTGGTTGCGGCCATGCTGCCGCGGCCTGCCGAAGAACAATACTTAAACCGCTCCTTTTAGGCACGGCTCAGCTCGCAGTTATGAATACGTCGCGTCCAACTGTGGATATCACTAGCCGAGCCGTGACTGCAAGGAGCGGTTTCAAAGAGTTGTTCGGCAACCTCTTTCAGGCGGCCCGGGCACGCGATATCGTCACTCCCTTCGTTTGTCCCGCAGCATCGCCCGATAACTCCCCACCAGTTGCCGTGTGAGCACCGCCATGTCGCGCGTCGCCACCACTTTCTCTCTCGCGCGGCACGCTAATTCCGAAGCTCGCTGGGAGTCCCGAAACAATTCGATGATCTTGTCCGCAAACTCGGTCGGATCGTCCGCAAGCGCGCAGACCTCGCCGTCTTGAGTGGTCAGGCCTTCGGCGCCGATGCGCGTCGATACTACGGGAATGCCCGCCGCAAACGCCTCCAGCAGTTTCACGCGCATTCCCGAGCCGCTCAGAATCGGGCAGACAAAGACCGCGTAACGGCCCAGCGGCTCGCGAACGTCTTCCACGAATCCTCTGAGTCCGATGTTGTCAGGCAGGTTCGGTAGCGAATGCAGCGGCGGCGGCTCTGCGCCAACAATCACCAGGCGCGCTTCGGGGCAGCCCTGCAAGACTCTTGGCAGCACCTTGTGCGTGAACCAGTCCAATGCCGCGATATTCGGAGTGTGGCGAAAGCTGCCCAGGAACAACATGGTGTTGGGCTCGCGGCCATCCGGGTGAAATACATAACGCGATGTCGCGATGCCGGCGCGGTTGTCATCCATCCGATCGCGAAGATCGGGCAGGAACGACAAAAGGTAGTCACGGTTTTCCGGACTGCAAATCTGAATCCGGTCAAACTTCGGGAGGATCTTCAGCTCATAGCGCATCGCGCGGAGATATTCGAACGTGGCTTTAGCTCGTCGCACCAATCCGTGCAAACCACGCAGCCCGCGGCCGATGGACTGGAAGTACACGTCGTGCTCAAACAGTACGCAGGCAAGCTGCTGGAAGTCGGCGGAGTATTGGCCGAGCGCGGTGTATTCAAGCTGAAGCACGTCGATTTCGCGCAGTTGGATTTGGCGGTGCAGCAGCCACTCCAGATCCGGATTTGAAAACTCGCGCACGGCGAACGGCAAGATCGATCCCACGCCTTTCGGCTTGCCTTCCAATCGCACCAGGTATTCCACTGACGCCGCCTTCTCCTCAAGCTCCCAGTGATGCCAGCGTTCATGGTCGTGGTCGAGCATGATCACCAGGTGGAGCGAACAGAGCGGAGCCAGCTCGAGCGCGGTCTGGTACATGAACACGCCGCCGCCGTGAATCGGAGGGCAGATCGGATAGGGTGAGACGAACAGCACGCCGATCTTGTCGGTTTCCTGTCGCGGCGGGCTGAAGCGATCGCGGAAGTAGCCGCCCAGCGGCCTGCGGAACGCTTCGGTGTCGGAGACGGCGGCCAGCGCACGGGCTCGCGAGCGGGAACGCAAAGCTGCAGGCAACTGGCGAAACGCCCGCCACAGACCCAAGAGATTCGCCCGCTCCGGAGAATCTCCGAAGAAGACGCTCAGAATCGCGCCGGCGAAGGTGAAAAAGAAGTGCGACCACAAGCGGCGCCACTCGTGAATGTTCTTCCATGAGAACAGAATGAAGTTCTTCTTGAGCACTGCGTCGATCTCCGACGCGGAGAATCGCTTGCCGATGGTTCCGCGATGCTCGTGATAGACGACGCTGCGCGGCTGGTACAGCACTTTCCATCCGCGCTTCCAAGCCATGAAGCCGAGATCGGTGTCTTCGAGGTAGAAAGGGCGAAGCAGTTCGTCGAAGCCGCCCAGCTCGAGGAATTTCGCACGATCGAAAGCACAGGAGCCTCCGCCGCCGTAAAAGCAGGGGAACGGCGCTGTGATGGCGGGGTCATCGCGATGCCGCACGCGCAGACTGCCGTTCTCCCACCAGCCTTGCGTCAGACCTGTTTCTTCCCTGAGCTTGTTTGGATCGCTGAAGTAGATCTGGCAGGAAACGGCGAATACCATTTCATC
>JBGPSX010000425.1:0-3745 GCA_041490325.1 Bryobacteraceae bacterium
AGTGCGGCGGCGAAGCCTCGCCGGCTGAGAGATCCGGAGGAGTTGGATTTACTCATTTGTGTAAGTTCCTTTGGAATCGCTTACATATTATGTCATCAAAGCAGTGTTGGTTGCACGAGACTGAGATCCCAACGATGGCCCTGTAAGCGCTTTCCTTCCGCTTGTACCCTGGCGTATACTGGCTGCGTACCCAAGGAGACGCGATGCACGCTAAGACAACCATGCCGTTGGCAGCGATCATTCTGTTTTACTCTGTGACGCTGGTGGCGCAGTCCACTGCACCTACCCGAGATTATCCCGTAAAGCCGGTGTCTTTCACAGCCGTCCATTTTCGCGACGACTTTTGGGCGCCTCGCATCGAGACCAACCGCAAGGTGACGATTCCGTTCGCTTTTCAAAAGTGCGAAGAGTCCGGACGCATGGATAATTTCGAGCGCGCGGCGGCGGTCCTGCGTGGCGAGCAGATCACCAACAAAAAGCCGCCAGGGTACCCGTTCGATGACACGGACCTCTACAAGGTCATTGAAGGCGCTTCTTACACACTGAGCGTTCAACCGGATCCCAAGCTGGATGCGTATCTGGACGGACTGATCGCCAAGATCGCGGCAGCGCAGGAGAAGGATGGTTATCTCTACACCACTCGCACCATCGATCCGGTGCACCCACATCCCTGGGCGGGCACGCGCCGCTGGGAACTGGAGCGAGTGAACAGCCACGAGCTTTATAACCTGGGCCATCTCTATGAAGCCGCGGTGGCGCACTATCAGGCCACCGGGAAACGAACACTACTGGACATCGCGCTTAAGACCGCCGATCTGCTAGACCGCACCTTCGGGCCGGGCAAGCAAGCCATCTGGCCTGGACATCAGATCACGGAAATGGGCCTTGCAAAGCTGTATCGCGTGACCGGTAATGCCAATTACCTCAATCTTGCGAAATTCATGCTGGATGTCCGCGGACCCGGCGAAGCGCAAGGCGCTGGGAGGGACTACAACCAGTCGCAAACCAAGGTAGTGAATCAGACCGAGGCCGTCGGCCACGCGGTGCGCGCCACCTACATGTATTCGGGTATTGCCGATGTGGCGGCACTGACGGGCGACGCGGCATACGTCAACGCGATCGACAAGATTTGGGAAAATTCTGTGACGAAGAAACTGTACATCACGGGCGGCATCGGGGCGAGAGGCGCGGGTGAAGCATTTGGCGACAACTACGAGTTGCCGAACATGTCCGCGTACTGCGAAACCTGCGCCGCCATCGGAAATGATTACTGGAATTTTCGCTTGTTCCTTTTGCACGGTGACGCCCGCTACGTCGACGTCATGGAACGCACGCTCTACAACGGCGTGATTTCCGGCGTCTCGCTGGACGGCAAATCGTTCTTCTACCCGAATCCTCTGGAATCGAACGGCCAGCACGAACGCAGCCCATGGTTCGGAGTGGCATGCTGTCCGGGAAACATCACGCGGTTTCTGGCATCAGTCCCAGGCTACGTTTATGCGCAGACGGGCGATTCGCTCTATGTAAATCTTTTCGTCGCCAGCGCCGCCGACGTGAAAATGGATAACGGCACAACGGTAAAGCTGACGCAAGAGACACATTATCCCTGGGATGGATCGGTGAAGATCACGGTCGATCCGGATCGCGCGGCCAAGATGACCGTCAACGTGCGCGTGCCGGGATGGGCCAGAGAAGAACCTACGCCAAGTGATCTTTACCAGTTCGCTGACAAGATCAACGATCCGGTAGTCCTGAAGGTGAACGGACAGCCCACGCCGATTAAACTGGACAAAGGATATGCAACTCTGGATCGTTCCTGGAAACCCGGCGACGTGATCGAACTAAATCTGCCGATGCCGGTCCGCCGCGTACGCGCGAATGAACAAGTGGCAGCCGACCGCGGCCGTATCGCGCTGCAGCGTGGACCCATCGTGTACGCCGCCGAAGGACCGGACAATCCCGGCGGACGCGTTCGCAATCTCATGCTCCCAGCCGCTGCAAAGCTGACCACCGAATTTCACCCCGATCTGCTGCACGGCGTTTCGGTGGTGAAGGCCAAGGCGTACGCGCTGGCCTATGATGCGCAAGGCAAAGTCACACAACACGAACAGGAGATGACTGCAATTCCATATGCGGTCTGGGCGAATCGAGGAAAAGGGCAGATGCTGGTGTGGATTCCCCAGAGCGCGGCGCCAGCGAAACCGATTCCATGGCCGACCATCGCCACAACCAGCAAAGTCACTACGTCGGCGATAGCCAGCGCATTTTCCACGTCGGGGAAAAAAGATCCTGCTACGATCAGCGACGGCGAGGAACCTGAATCGTCTAATGACATGGCTTCGTACTACGACTGGTGGCCCAAAAGGGGCAGCACAGAATGGGCGGAATATGCGTTCCAGAAACCGGCCACGGTGTCGGAGGCGCAGGTTTACTGGTTCGATGATACCGGGCACGGACAAGTGCGGGCGCCAGCTTCCTGGCGCGTACTGTATCGGGATGGCGATCAATGGAAACCCGTTGAAAGCGCGGCCGCCTACGGAGTGGAAAAAGATCGTTACAATAAGGTCACGTTCAAGCCGGTGTCAACGTCTGGACTACGATTAGAACTGGTAATGCAGCCAAACTTTTCCGCCGGAATCGAAGAATGGAAGGTGAAATAGACCAGGATGGAGACCGCCGATGTTGTTATTGTCGGCAGCGGCATCGTCGGCGCGAGCATAGCCTATCACCTGACAGAAGCTGGGTGTCGTGATGTCCTGATGCTCGAACGCGAGAGCCATCAGGGTAAAGGTTCCACCAGTAAAAGCATGGGTGGAGTACGCGCGCAGTTCGCCACGGCGGTGAACGTTCAGATGTCGCTGTACTCGATCCCGTTCTACAGCACGTTCGACGAAGTGGTCGGGTATCCGTCCGGTTACCGGCCGCAAGGCTACATGTTTGTAGCCACCAACAGCAAGCACATGGACTACCTGTGCGCGAACTTCAAACTTCAGACTTCGTTAGGGCTTCGCACGGTGGAGATGATCACGCCGAAGCAGATCCTGGAGCATGTGCCACAGCTTCGGTCAGACGATATTCTTGGCGGGACGTTTTGCTCGACGGATGGCTTCGTCGATCCGCATAGCGTCATGACCGGCCTCACGCAAAAAGCGTTGGAGCGTGGCGCACGGCTTTGGCTGGACTGCCGCGCTACCGGATTCCAGATCGATGGACGCGGCGTTACCAGCGTCGAGACGTCTCGGGGACCGGTGGCCACGCGAGCCGTAGTCAATGCCGCCGGCGCATGGGCGGCGGGCTTGGCCGAGATAGCCGGTTTCGATCTTCCGGTGCGGCCGCAGCGCCGGATGCTGGTGCCGACTGAGCCTTTCGACCAGATCGCGCACTCGGCGCCGATGACCATCGACATGACAACGGGATTCCACTTCCGTCCGGAAGGCCTCGGGCTGCTGCTGGCCTGGAATGATCCCGACGAAACTTACGGGTACAAGACGAACGTGGACCGCGGGTTTATCGAGAAGATCCTCACGCACGCGGTGGATCGCGTTCCCTGTTTCAAGGATCTCCAAGTGAATCCGTCGCGGGCCTGGGCAGGACTCTACGAAGTTTCGCCCGATCATCACGCCATTCTCGGCCCCGTGGACGAGATCCCGGGATTCTACGTCGCCAACGGCTTTAGTGGACACGGCGTGATGCATTCTCCGGCTACCGGGCGTATCGTATCCGACCTGATTCTCAAAGGTGAAAC
>JBGPSX010000426.1:0-3730 GCA_041490325.1 Bryobacteraceae bacterium
CACCGCCGCCGAAGAGTCAACCTTCAGCAGCGCAGCGTTCAAATTCTTCAATTCCGATTGCGGCGGACTGCTCGTCTTCACCAGAAAATTCACCGCCGGCCGCAAGTTAGATTGAAGATAAGCATCGTACATGGCCGGCCGGTCCTTCTCGCCGATGGTCGAATACTTGCTGTTCTTAACCACGCCTATGATCGTTCGCTCCGTTCGATTCTCGCGCCCCAGCACCATCCGCTGGCCTACCGGATTCGCTCCCCCAAAGGCGCGCCGCGCGAACGTTTCGTTGATAATCGCCACAGGCTGCGTGCCATCCCTATCCAGCGTGCTGAACTCGCGTCCCGCAATCAAATCGATGCCCATCGTCTTGAAGTAATCCGGCGCCACAGCGTTCCAGGAGTGCTCGATCCGCACGCCGTCGCTCGAGCCATCGGTAAAAACGATCCTCGTGCGCGAAAGAAAATGGTCGTTCAGCGGCACAAATCCAGACGCGGTCGCCGCGCTGACACCGGGCAGGCCGCGCAGTTGATCCAGCGTCGAGACAACCATAGCGGCAACTTTTGCGCTGCTGGGATAGCTCTCTGGAACCAGCCGCATCTGCGCCCAACTGGTGCTCTTGAGATCAAATCCGGGATCGAGCGTAGCCGACTGGATCAGGTTCCGTATCGACAACGCCGCCATGATCAGAACCAGCACCGAAACCGCGAGTTGCCCCGTAACCAGGACATTTCGCAGCGCGGCTCGACGTCCGCTCACCTGATGTTCGTCTAACTTCAGAAGCGCGCTCGTCCCCGCGCGTGTCGACCGCAGCGCGGGCAGCAAACCCGCCAGCAGCGCGCTCACCACGGCGATCAGAGCAGCATAGATCAACAGCCGGGAATTCGGCTGGATAGCCAGCCGCACCGGAAATGGCATCGGAAATTTTGCACTGTTCAGCAACTGAGTCAGCGCATAGTTGATCCCGAGCCCAGCCACAGTGCCCAGCACCGTCAACAGCAGACTCTCGGCCAGCATTTGCCGGATCAGCCGCCCGCGCCCTGCGCCAATACTCATGCGAATCGCGAATTCCTGCACGCGCGTCGAAGCCCGGGCCAAAAGCAAGCCCGCCACGTTCGCACACGCAATCAACAGCAACAGGCCAACCACCGCCATCATCATCCCGAAGAAGACTGCGACGGTACCCATGATTCTGTCACCCAGCCGCTCGACGCCCACCATCCCGGTGATTGAAACGTCGTTCGCCCACTTGTGATTCCCGTCCGGGTATACGCGATCCAGTTCCGAGCAGGCCGCCGTGAGCCGCGCCAGCGCCGCGCCTTTGCTCTGGCCAGACGCCAGACGGCCGACAAATCCAACACTCGCCGATTCACTCGTAACCGGCAAGTACACGTCGGGGGTGTAACCAAAACCCACCAGCGTGCGATGCATATCGGGCAAAACTCCAACGATAGTGTACGCTTTGCCGTCCAAAATGATCGCGCGTCCCAGAATCGTTGGATCGCCGCGCATGCGCGACTGCCAGAATCCGTGCGAAATAACCGCCACCTCGCGCTCGCCAACCGCGATCCCTCGCCCTAACGCCACCGGCACGCCCGCTACGTCGAAATAATTCTCGGTCACGCGCGTGACAAACAGCCGGATGCTCAGTTCACCCGAGCGCCAATTCACTTCTTGCATCGGGTTCTGACCCGCCAGGCCGTCGAAAACCTTCGCGTCACGAATGAACTTGTACTCGCGCATCGGCGCTTGGTTCGAGCCGCCGATCAGCACGAATTGCAGCGACTTCGGATCTCTCACCGACGGTTCGCTGAACATCAATTCCGTTGCGAGGCTGAAAATGGTCGTATTCACGCCGATCCCGAGCGCGAGGGAAAGCACCGCCGTAGTCATGAAACCACGATCGCGGCTCAGCGTCCGTGCCGCATGCCGAAGATCGTGAAACAGGTCCTCGATCCAGGTCCAACGCCAAGCCTCGCGCGATTCCTCGGCCACGCGCGCCGTGGGGCCAAATTCTCGCCGCGCGTGCGCCAGCGCGTCCCGCCGCGGCATGCCCTGCGCACAAAGTTCGTCAGCCCGCGATTCCAAATGCATGCGCACTTCTTCATCGATGGATTCATCGAAGCGCTCGCGGCCAACAAAGTGAGATAGCTTATTGATGATTTCGCGATACCAGGACATGGCCGATCAAGCCTCCTTCATCACGAGCCCGATCGCCGCTATGAGGCGATTGAACTCCGCTGCTTCGACGCCAAGCTGTTTGCGGCCGACGGGAGTCAGCCGATAAAAGCGCGCTTTCCGATTGTTCTCCGATATACCCCACTCCGACGCCAGCCAGCCCTTCACCAGCATCCGATTGAGCGCGGGATAAAGTGAACCTTCTTCAATCGTGAGCGCCTCCTTCGAAGCAGACTTAATCCGCTTAGCGATCGCGTAGCCATGCAACGGCCCCGCGGCCAGCGTCCGAAGGATCAACATATATAAAGTCCCAGGCAAAAACTCAGGTTGAGGAGGAGTAGGCATATTCAGAGACGTTACCTAGTCTCAACTAGGTATAGCCCAGACAAGGGACCAGTGTCAATCCGATATCCTGAATCAAGCATGAACGTAGTGATCGCGATGCTGCGCGGCGTCAACCTAGGCAGTCACAACCGAATGAAGATGGACGAATTGCGAGGTCTCTGCGAATCCCTCAAGCTCGAAAACCCACAAACCTGCGTCCAAAGCGGGAACGTAGTCTTCAGGACGCGCGCCGTCACCTCATTAGCAGAGAAGCTCGAATCCGGCATCGAAAGGAAGTTCGGCTTCCGCCCCGCAGTTATTCTCCGAAGCACCCCGGAACTCCGCGACGTAATAGCAAAAAATCCGTTCGCCAAGCGCCGTGGCATTGACCCCAGCAGGCTCCTGGTGACCTTTCTCGCTACGCATCCCGCCGCCGAAGCCATCGAAAAAGTTCTGACGATCAAAACCGAACCCGAGGAGCTCAAGATCGTTGGCCGCGAGTTCTACATGTATTTCCCAAACGGAATGGCGCGCCCAAAAGTATCCTGGGTCAACATCGAGAAGGCGTTGAAAACACACGGTACTGGCAGAAATTGGAACACCGTCACAAAACTGCTCGAGATCGCCGAGACAATGGAAGCCTCGTCTTTGAGACCTTGATTACTTCCCGCCAGCCAGAAATCGGGTAATGTTGTCGTTCAGGAATTTTCCATCCGCGGGATTACTAGCCGCCCCAGCCGTGTGTCCCCACAGCGACGGAATCGGCACGAACGCAACGCCAGATATGAACGCAGCCTCATAGCGCGCATCGCCAATCGGAAAATAAAGATCCGTCTCCGAAGGCATGTACATTAGCGGAATTTTGATCGACCGCAGCGCCCGCTCCACATCTCCATCAAATCCCGCAGTCGTGCCGACATTGTGCTGCTCCCAAGTGCGGGCCTGCAGAATATAGTTGTTCGCGTCGCCGCTAAACCGCGTACGAAACCTATTCATGACCTTCTCAAAAGTGGTTCCCGCGGGCGAACCGGCGCGCCACAACTCCCGCCGCCACCACTCCTGCGAGTACAGCCACGCCGCCCAAACTATTCCGAACGCCGCTAGCCCCCTCTTCGGCGGAGTCTTGTAGTCGCCGCCTTCAAACGCGACATCGGTTGTAAGCGCCGCAATCTGCCCTTCCAGCCGTACGAATCCGTGCGGGTATGTCTTGGCGGTTCCGGACGTCGCGACAATGCGA
>JBGPSX010000427.1:0-3696 GCA_041490325.1 Bryobacteraceae bacterium
AACGGGATCGCAGATCGCGCTCCAACTGATGGAATGGCGAACCCACCAGCAGGCGATGGCGGAACTCGGCGCGCGCCAGGTCCACAAATGCGCGATCGCGCGGAGATGCCGCCAACTCCCTAAGGACATCGGCGTACCGGCTGACCGCGGATGTATTGAAGATGCCGTCAGAATCCAGGAAGAAGACATGCGGCAAGGGGTCGCGCGAGAACAATCCGCCATCCACGTGGAAGACCACCGCGTCCGGGAACACCGTCTTCCAGTAAGGCGACGGGCTGATGGTGATCACCACTTCCGGTTGAAAATCCCCGAGCACATTGCGGTAAACGCTCGCCAGGTTTTGCAACAGTGCGGGATTCTCACCTTTGTAGAGTGTCCTCAGAGTCTCCATCGCGGACAGGCCAGTGACATCGCGCAACGTGGCGTCCGAAATCGCGTAGAGCTGATCCGCCGGTATCGAGTGACGTTCGCCGGCGCGTTGGATCAGAGCCGGATTGCTGACGAACCGCGCATCCAAAGCGGCGCCCTCGCGCAAGCTGTCTGCCAGCCGCACGAAGAAATCGAACAAAGCGGCGTAGTGCAGGGGGCGGCCGTGAAACAGCAGCGGCTCGATGTGAAAGAGAATCTTCACTGGCGGCCGCTAAAACTCTCCGGCCGCGGCCAGAATGCTTTCGGGCGGCCGATTCAACGCAATATCGATGGTGATGGAAGCTTCCTTCCGCACGGCGGCCATCGCGGCGTTCAAGACGGCGGCCTCGATTTTTCTCGGAATGACGACGACACCTTCGGAATCGGCGAATACCAGGTCTCCCGGCCGTACCGGAATATTGTCGAGAAGAATTGGCGAATTCCAGCTTTCGATCGTGGCGCGGCGGCGTACGTCACTGCACGAATTTCCGCGCGCGAAGACCGGGAACCCGAGTTCGGTAACGCGCGAGCTGTCTCTGGTGGCGCCTTGAATGATGGCGCCGACTGCGCCCGAGCGTTGCGCCAGACGCGCGTTCAGGTCGCCGAAGTAGGCGTACTCCGCGATTTCGTTTTCCACAATGATGATGTCGCCAGGGATCACCGATTCGTAGGTGTTGAGGGCGTCATAGATGCCCTTGTAATCTTCGTCCGGTGCCAGCGCGCGCAACTTCATCGTTTTGGCCCGGCCCAGCACCTTCGCCGACGGCATGTTGGGCTTCAGGTTTCGAACCACGCCCTGGCAACCGAAGTCGTCCAGGATGTCCGACAGGATTGGACTCGAGAGCAGAGGTTGCAAAGTGCGGATCAGCAGCCTTTCCTTCTCGCGCTTTCCAGAGGCGATGTAGTTGGCCAGGACAAAATCGCCGGCCGTGTTGATGTCGATGGCTTCGATGGGCTGTGCTTCGAGAAAACAGGGACGATCTCCAAATCGCCGTCCGCAGCGCAGCGCCGCCTCCCGGCTCACAATGTACAATCCCATGCTTTCAATTCGCGTCTCCGGCAAATCGATGCTGTTCGGAATGCGTCCATAGCCGTAGTTGGGCTTGCCATCCTGCCAAGTGTAGAGCTTGTCGCGCGTGGTGAGCAGGGCGGAATCGAATTCGCCGCTGGCCACCGCCTGGATGCCTTTTTCGATCGTCTCCAGCTCGATAAAGGGGCTAGTGCAGAGCACTTGCACGTAGACATCGGCGTGGACGTTCCGCACTTCGTTCATGAACAACTCGTGGCCGTCCGTCGCGTTGGTCGCCAGCGCGGGATCCCGCTTGAGCCAATGGACGGGAAGCTCGCGAACCCGGTCGAACATCGCCTGCGAATCCGTGTCCAGGTAGATCTCGTCGATCTGGGCGCAGGTGGAGAGCTTCTCCAAAGTGTACGCATACAGTGGCGTTCCGTCCAGGAGATTGACGTTCTTGTTCCAGACCCGTTCGCTGGTGCTTTTGGCAGGCACAAATGCGGCAGTTTTCATTTGGATGCGGTACTCCCCGCCAATTCAAAAGCAGCGAGCATACCATTCCTGACCGGCCCCTCCGCACTGATTCATAAGGATGAAAGCCCTGCAGCGAGAGAGGAAGTTGACACTGCCGGGCGAATCCAGCCGAATTATTGGCCTGCCCGGAAGATTGGGGGCTGGCTCGGATTTCGCCGTTCTTGCGAAACTCCGTGCCTGTACCCAATCTTGCCGGACCACTCACATTCACAGGCCGCAAGCGCCCGGGCGAGGCTTGCCGTTAACCTAAGAGGGATCAACGCACCCCACTGCCATGGATCTGATTCAACTCCCGGCGGCATTCTTCTTTGCCGCTGCGACTGAGCACGACAACATCCCGCTTGCGATGCTGGCTGTATTCGGCACGGCAAAGTTGCTGGGCGAATTGTTCGAGCGTCTCAAGCAGCCAGGATTGGTGGGTGAGATTCTGGCGGGCGTGCTCATAGGGCCCAGCGTTCTAGGGTGGGTCCGGCCGAACGATGTACTGACGGCTCTCGCGGAATTGGGCGTGATGTTCCTGCTGTTTCGCGTCGGCCTCGAAGTCAAATCGAGCGAACTGATGCGCGTGGGCGGCACGGCCATGCTGGTCGCGATGCTCGGCGTCGTAGTCCCGTTCCTGTTGGGATGGGCCATCATGTGGTTGTGGGGCGAGCCCACCATCGAGTCGGTCTTCGTTGGCGCGGCCATGGTTGCGACCAGCGTCGGAATCACGGCGCAGGTTTTGTCTTCGAAGGGTTTGCTGGATCACCAGGCCAGCAAAGTGATTCTCGCGGCGGCGGTGATTGACGATGTGCTGGGTTTGATTGTTCTGGCGGCAGTGAGCAGTCTCGCCAAAGGGAGCGTCAATGTGGTTGAGCTGCTCCTCACTGCTATCGCTGCCATCGGATTCACCTTTGTCGTGATCAAATGGGGCACTCGAACCATGGGCAGCGTGGTGCCACGCGTACAGCGGACGCTACAGGCCGGCGAGGTTCAGTTCAACCTGGCCATGGTCGTTCTATTCGGGCTGGCCGTGCTGGCGATGTACGCTGGAGTCGCGGCAATCATTGGAGCTTTTCTCGCCGGGTTGGCTTTATCCGACTCGTTGGATCAACGTGTCCACGAGTTAACCCACGGCGTCTCGGAATTACTGGTCCCGTTCTTTCTGGCGGGGATCGGTTTGCACTTGGATTTGTCGGTGTTCTCGAACGGTCCGACGCTACTGCTGTCCGGCGTGATCCTGGCCGCGGCTGTGCTGTCTAAGCTGATAGGTTGTGGATTGGGCGCCATCGGGATGGGATGGGCGAATGCGATTCGCGTTGGCGTGGGAATGTCGCCACGGGGCGAAGTGGGGATGGTTGTCGCGCAGATCGGTCTCGGACTCGGGGTGATCTCGCCGCGCGTTTTCGGCGTGGTTGTTTGCATGGCAGTGTTGACCACGCTGGCCGCGCCTCCGATGCTCAATATGAGTTTTCGGGGTGTTCGATCCGAAAAACCGAGCTCCTAATTCAAACTCTACGCGATCGATAGGACGCGCTGTTCGAGTGCAATGCTCGCCGGCGGCAGCGGATCGTTGTCCGGGAAATCTTTTGGAGGAAACACCACGGGCCCGGTATCGGTCCTGGTACGAACAATGCTCACGTCCAGCACCGCCGTCGGATCAATGTCGCCCAACCCCGGTTGGAGTTGCCGCGAAGCCTCCAGGAATACCAGCGTGCCAAAGTTGCGCAACAGGTCCGGCTCATCCTTGGCATTGAACAGAT
>JBGPSX010000428.1:0-3683 GCA_041490325.1 Bryobacteraceae bacterium
CCGATATGAACGGCGACGACCGGCCGGGCGATAACCTTTACACCCGCAGCCTGGTGGCTTTGGACCTGGACAGCGGGAGGCTGAAGTGGCATTTCCAGTTCACGCCGCATGACGTGCACGACTGGGATGCGGTCTCCGATCCGATTCCGGTGGACGTGAGTTTGAACGGCCGTCCGGTGAAGGCGCTCATTCAAGCCAACCGGAACGGATTTTTCTATGTGTTCGACCGTACCAACGGCAAACTTCTGCAAGCGAAGGCGTACACGAAAGTGACATGGGCCGATGGCATTGCGCCCAACGGCCGTCCCATCACGATATCCGGTCAGGACCCGACCGAAGAAGGAAACCGAACGTGTCCGGGAATGGGTGGCGGTCACAACTGGCAAGCCACGGCCTACAGTCCGCAGACGGGACTGTACTATTTCACCTCCAGCGAGCGCTGCATGTTGTTCTATAAAACCACTCAAGAGTTCGTCGAGGGGCAATGGTACCAGGCCAGCACCGTAAGCCGTGGCGAACCAGGCGGCGGACGCATCCTGGCGCTGGATCCAAAAACCAGCGCGAAGGTTTGGCAATTCGACACCATCACCCCTCCCACCGGCGGCGTATTGGCAACGGCCGGCGGCTTGGTGTTCGCTGGTGACGCGGAGGGCTACCTGATCGCATTCGACGCAAAATCCGGCAAACTGCTGTGGCGCTTCCAGGCGGGCGGAACGATCATCGCGCCGCCCATCAGTTATGCTCTAGACGGCCGCCAGTACATCGCGGTCGCGGCAGGCCAGACGATGGTGACATTCGCACTTCCGAAATGAGAGCGCCGCTATGAAAAGGCAATTTTGGATTTCCTTACTGATCGCGGCGGGCGGTTTGTACGGACAGACATTCGACATCGTTCTTTCCAACGGCCGCGTGATCGATCCCGAATCGGGCCTGGATGCGGTGCGCAACATCGGCATCCGCGGCAATCGCATCGCAGCCTTATCGAGCGCTCCCTTACGGAGTCGTACTGAAGTGGACGTGCATGGTTTGGTGGTGTCGCCCGGCTTTATCGATCTTCACTCGCACGGACAGGACGACGAGAACTATCACTACAAGGCCCACGATGGAGTCACCACGGCGCTCGAACTCGAGATTGGTGTTTCGCCGGTGGCCGAGTGGTACCAGAGCAGAGCCGGCAAGGCGCTGGTTAATTTCGGAGCCAGCTCCGGGCATGTTCCGGCACGAATGGCGGTGATGCATGATACCGGCGTGTTTCTCCCGCGCGACGAAGCGGCCCATCGCATCGCCACGGACGAAGAAACGCTTTCGATCATTAATACTGTCCGGCGCGGCCTGGATGACGGAGCGATCGGCATCGGATTCGGGATCGCCTATGTGCCCACTGCGCCGCGTCAGGAAATCTTCCGCCTCTTTCAACTCGCCGCGGAACGGCATGTACCCGTGTTCGTCCACATGCGGGGCGGGATTGCCAATGAGCCCAACAGTGGGGCGATTCCTGCGCTTCAAGAAGTGATCGCCGATGCCGCGGTTACGGGCGTATCTCTGCACGTTGTTCACCTCACCAGCGTTGCCGCGCGATTGACGCCGGTCTGTCTTCAGATGATTGAGGGCGCCCGCAAACACGGCATCGACGTGACCACGGAAATGTACCCCTACACCGCGTCGGCGTCGCGCATCGAGTCGGCGCTCTACGATAATTGGGAGAAGAGAGCGGGCAATAACTTCCACGATCTGCAGTGGGCGGCGACCGGCGAGCGGCTCACCGCCGAGACTTTCGCCAAGTATCGGCTGCAGGGTGGTTCGGTCATCAGTCACACGCTTCCCGAAGAGGCGTTGCGTGCCGGCATTCAGAGTCCGATGGTCATGATCGCCAGCGACGGACGCTTAGCGGAAGGCAAAGGGCATCCCCGCAGCGCCGGGACGTTTGCGCGCGTTCTTGGACTCTACGTGCGCGAGCAAAAGCTCCTTTCGCTGACTGAGGCCCTTCGCAGAATGACTCTCATGCCGGCGCAGCGGCTGGAGGCCAGCGTCCCGGCCATGCGGAACAAAGGCCGGATCAAGGTAGGGGCGGACGCCGACCTGGTGGCGTTCGATCCGAACCGCGTTATCGACAAGGCGACATTCGAAAGCCCGGCTCAATACTCCGACGGTATTCAGCACGTCCTGGTGAACGGCGTGTTCGTTGTGCGCGAGGGAAACTTCATTGCAGGTACGTATCCAGGCATCGGTCTGACCACAAAATAGTCTAAACAGGAGAACTCATGAGAGAAACAAACATGCTTTCGCGGCGAAACTTCGTTGCGGCTTCGAGTGTCGTGCTCTCCGGCGCCGCAAGTTCAGCCGCCGGCACATCCAGTCGTTTTGCGGATCTGGAAAGCCGCCTGGCGCGGCGCGACCTGAAAGGAATTTCTAAAGAAGATCTTCCAACTCCATGCATGGTTGTCGATCAGGAGATCTTCGAATCCAATATCAAGAAGATGGCCGACCATTGCAGCAAGACCGGAATCCATCTGCGCGCCCATGTAAAGGTCCACAAGAGCACCGAGATAGCGCGCCGGCAGATAGCCCTCGGCGCGATCGGCCTGACCTGCGCGACCGTGGCGGAGTGCGAGTTGATGGCGCACGCCGGATTTAGCGGGATTCTGCTGACCCGCCAGCCCACCAGTAAGAACAATATCGAGCGCGTGATTGCTCTGGCCAAGCGCGACGCAACTTTCGGAACGGTGGTGGATGATCCCCAGGCGGCCACCTGGCTCCAGAGCGCGGCCGCCGCGGAGAACGTCAAGTTGCGAACCGTCGTGGACGTGTTCGCCGGCCTGACGCGCCATGGCATTGAAGCTGGACGCCCGGCGCTCGATCTCGCCAAGCAAGTAGATTCGTCCAAGAACTTGAAGCTCTTCGGGATCATGGGTTATTCCGGCGGAGCCGCGCACACGCCTGGTTTTGAGGAACGCATGAAGAAATCCCGGTCGGATCTATCGGGGATGTTGGAGACGGTTGCTTCAGCGCGAAGCGCGGGGCTGCCGGTTGAGATAATCACCGGAGGCAGCACCGGCACCTACAACGTCGATTCCGAACTCAAGGGACTCACCGAGTTGCAGGCCGGCTCGTTTGTATTTATGGACACGCTGTACCGGCAGATCGGCAGCAAAAGTAATGCTGCCTCTTTTGACGACTTCGGATCGGCTCTCACGGTGCTTTCGACGGTGATCAGCAAACGTCACGCCGGACAATGCACCATCGATGCCGGCAATAAGGCGCTCTTGAAACCGACCGATGAAGTGAAGGGCCGGCCCGACGTAAAGGTCGTGAATCAAGGTGCGGAGTATGGGCTCCTGGTTTGGAAAGATGGCGACCGGGACTTCAGCATTGGCGATCGCGTCGAGATCTATCCGTCGAATCTGGACATGAGCACTAACGTTTATGACCGCTATTACGTGACACGCGGAGAACGTGTGGTGGACGTATGGCCGATCATGGGGCGATCCGGCGCGGCCCAGCGTTAGCGCGGCAAGCACGCTACCGGTTGCGCGCCAACTGGGCTTCTTCGCTCAAAGTATGAACGCGATCTTTGTTTCACGAACCATTAGCGTACAACCCGCCACCAGGCCGGCGACGCCAGCGGCTCCAATGGCAAGGCCGGCCACAGCGGCTGCCCGAAACGCTAGATGCCAATCGTAAAA
>JBGPSX010000429.1:0-3659 GCA_041490325.1 Bryobacteraceae bacterium
CGCCACGGGCACAACGGTCTTGCCCGCCGCGTGAATGGGCTCTCCGAAAACCGATTTGACCGTTGCCGTTGAGCCCAGGGACTCTCCCAGGCTCCGCAGGATTTCTGTTGTACTCATATTCGTGCTCCTGCTTCCAGTGTGCCAGTTCGTCGCGCCTAAGAATCTCGTTTGAGCAACTCGAGTTCTTCGAGTGTCTTGGGCCAATCCTCACGCAGCAGGCGCGACAGCGCACGGTCGGCCAGCAGTTTTCCGCCGGTCTGGCAATGAGGACAGTAATCCGTCTCATTCGAGGCATAGCGAATACGCTGGATTTTCCCGCCGCATCGAACGCACGGCTGGTTGTATCTCCCGTGCACCGTCATTCCGTCGCGGAACGCCGTTACCTTTTCAGGGAATCCGTCACCGGTTTCCGACCGCAGCCGATCGGCCCACTGGACCAGCATCGTGCGCGTAGCGTCGAACAACCTGCGGATCTCGTCAGGCTTGAGTTTCTGCGTCAGAGCGATCGGCGACAGCCGCGCCTCAAACAGGATTTCATCCGAGTACGCGTTGCCGATTCCACTGAAAGTTCTCGGATCGGTCAGCGCGCGCTTCAGCGTATGATTCGACACCGTAAGGGCCGCGGCGAATTGATCCAGATCCGTCTCCAGCACCTCCAGGCCGCCTGGATCGATGGAGCGCAGACCGGCCTCGCCCGAAACCACATGCAGCGATGCGCGCTTCTTGCTTCCGGCCTCGGTCAACACCAGACTCCCGTTCGGAAAATCGAAAGCGGCGAGATTCAGCCTGCCACCCAGCTTGGCGTCGCGCGCCCGCCAGTGCAGCCGTCCAGCGATCATGAGGTGCAGCACCAGCCACAAGTCGCCTTCAACACCGATCGCGATACGCTTTCCGACCCGGAGCAAACGCTGCACTTTCTTGCCTTCCACATCGCGGAGCGGCGGGCTGACGGTGCGGAGCAGAAATGGACTCGCCAGCCGCACTCGCTGGATGGTCTGACCGAGGATGCGCTGCTCCAGCGCTTCGATGTACACGACAATGTCCGGAAGCTCGGGCACTCGACCACAGCGTAGTACAATCGGCTGCTTCGTCACCGTGGCCAATTCCGATCAAGGTCTCGTTCGCGGACTCTCGCCATTAAGCGCGACGGCCCTCGTCATCGGAACGATGATCGGAACCGGCGTGTTTTTCAAAGCCGCCGTGATGTCACAACTGTTGCCTTCACCGGCCTGGGTGCTGGCGGCCTGGGGCGTGGCGGGGCTGCTCTCGCTGGCTGGCGCGCTGACGTATGCCGAATTGGGCGCGATGCTGCCGCAGGCTGGCGGCGAGTACATCTATATGCGGACCGCCTATGGTCCCGCCACCGCGTTCCTGTGCGGTTGGACGCGATTCTTTGTCGCATCTGCGGGTAATGCGGCACTCGGCGTCGGCGCTGCGACGTTTCTGTCCGCCTTTTTACCCTTGAACGCTGTCTGGCTCGAGCGCACCTTTCATCTCTTCGGACGCGAGGTGCACTGGGAACTTGGAATGAAGGCCGTCGCCGCGTTGCTCATCATTCTCTTCTTCGGTTCGCTCAACTGCGCTGGCGTTGCCTTCGGAGGCCGGGTACAATTCCTTCTGACTGCGGCGAAAGTCCTCGGCACAATTGGAATCGCGATTGGCGCTTTCTTCTTTTCCGGCGGACACTCGATCGCAAGTGCGTCTACCCTGATCGCGAGATCGACCGGTGGCTTCAATGCATTCGGCGCAGCGGTCCTGGCCGCGTTGTGGGCGTGCGAGGGATGGGCCTACATGCCCATGCTCGCCGGCGAAGTCCAAGATCCCGGGCGAAATGTGCCGCGAGCGCTGATCGCCGGCGTTCTAGTGGTGCTGACCCTCTACGGGTTGGCCAACCTGTCGTATTTTCATGCGCTGACATTTGACCAAGTCGCCGGTTCCAATTCCACTGCTCATCGCGATGCCCTGCCGGTTGCGTCGAAGGCCGCCGAGACTTTCCTGGGCCAGAAGGGCGCTGCGTTTGCCTCAGTAATATTTCTCATCTCGATCGTAGGCGCCTTGAACGGCGTGCTCATGTCGCTCGCGCGAATCCCCTTCGCGATGGCGCGCGATGGGCTCTTCTTTTCGAAATTCGGCGCACTGAGTGAAGGCTCTCACGTTCCGGTCTGGTCGGTGATGCTGCTGACCATTTGGACGGCGGTACTAACGCTGTCGGGAACGTTCGATCAACTCACCGACATGACCATCTTCGCCATCTGGATTTTCTACGCCCTGGGCGGAGGCGCGGTATTCGTGTTGCGGCGAAAAATGCCCGGCACGCCGAGGCCGTATCGAACCGCCGGCTATCCCGTGGTGCCGCTGGTGTTCCTGCTGGCGGCAATAGCGCTGGTAACGAACACGCTAGTGACAAATCCTCTGGAATCGATGGTTGGGCTGGCCCTGATCGGAATCGGTTGGCCACTGTATCTCTACTATCGGTGGACCAAGGCCAGTTGACATCTAGTTGAGCTTCACCGACGGAGCGTTCTGTGGGTGGGCCTGAATGTTGTTCAGATATTGGAAACCGCTTCCTTTGGTCGCGGCTCAGCTAGGGGCAACTGCCGCTGGCCGAGCCGTGACCGCAGGGAGCGGTTTCCCGATAACCAGCAGTCTCCACTCGTACTATAATCACAGCCATGCGACCGACTTTCCTCCGTCCGGTGGTTTGCTTCGCGTTCTTAATGGCATCTCTCGGCGCCCAAACAAATCCAGCGCCGGAGCCGTTGGCGCACTTCCATCATTTGCACCTCAATTCCGCCGACCCGAAAGCCGCCATCGAGTTTTACCCCAAGCATTTCGACTGCGAAACCGGCAAATTCGCGGGCGCGCTGGACGGCATCTGGGCGCAGAAGTCCTGGCTTCTTTTCACCAAGGTCGCGGCCGCGCCACCCTCCGATATCCTGTCCACGATCTGGCATTTCGGCTGGGGCGCCGAAGATATGCCCAAGGAGTATCAACGCCAGCTCGACATGGGCACGCAGTTTGGGACGCCCATCACCGACATCAGTGACATCGGCGGCGGCAGCGGCAGAGGATTGTTCTACTACGCTTACGTCCTCGCTCCCGATCGCGCGCTGATCGAGCTCAACACCGCGCGGCATCACCATTTCGGACACCTGCACCTGCTAAGCGCCGATCCCATTGCCGCAGGCGAGTGGTACGCGAAACATTTCGGCGCCAACGTACGTTACTCGCGCGACAAGCGCATGTATCGGGATTTTCAGATCGGTCCCTCGGCTTCGTTCACCCTCGACAACGTGAATGTCATTATCTATCCGGTCGAATACGCATATTCGCAATGGCCGGAGCTCTGGAAGGATCGCAAAACCTTCGAGCCGACCAAGGGGCGCGTCGTCGATCACATAGGACTCAGCGTGGATCAATTGGATGCGTCGCTCGCGCGATTAAAGGAAGAAGGCGTGACCATCACCGATGCTGCGCGCAGCGCGCTGGGCGGCAAGATCAAGTTCGCTTTCGTCGAGGGCCCCGACAAGATGCGTATCGAAGTGATTGAGGGGCACGCCAAGAAGGAATAGACCGGCCGTGCGCCGGAGCACGACCGAACGCTCATGCACGACATTCCCGCCATCGTCGCTCGGTACGGCTACGAGAGTCTCGCCATA
>JBGPSX010000430.1:0-3629 GCA_041490325.1 Bryobacteraceae bacterium
ACGAGTAGCGGAGGCGACGGCGAATCGTGGAACGACGATAAATCGTTGCGAACGATGTGATCGGCTGGAACGTCGCTGGCTCACGAATCGGCGGACGAGTGAGCCTTGCAGATTATAGCTAAGTATGCTATATTCTGAGCGAGGGTTTCTGGATGACTGCAGCGCAATGGAAGACCGGCCGCAAGAAAGCGGGCTTTACTCAAGTCACGGCGGCACGCTCGCTCGGTGTGTCGCAGCCGTATTTGTCCCAGCTCGAAAAGGGACTGAGATCAGCCAGCGCTGAACTTGCCCGCAAGGCGACCGTTCTTTTCAAACTTCCACCTACAGCTCTCCCTCTATCGGAGCCGCTTCCCAGGGGGCTTCCACCCGATGGTCTTCAACGAAAACTCGCATCGCTCGGTTACCCCGGTTTCGAGCACGTTCGATCCGGCGTAGTGAGCAATCCCGCAGAGGTAGTGCTTAACGCTGTTGTGAGGCGAGACTTGGACACGCGTCTGGTCGAAGCATTGCCCTGGGTTCTGAGTACATATTCCGATCTGGATTGGAAGTGGCTGCGTGATCACGCGCGATTGAAGAATGCCCAAAACCGCTTGGGATACCTGGTGCATCTTGCGGATCAAACAGCGCGCACCTCGCCAGAGCATACACGCGGTGTTGACGTTTTGCGCAAATGGGAAAAGGAACTCGAGGAAGCTCGTCTCGCTGGCGAGGGGACGCTCTGCCGTGATTCGATGCCGGAGCGTGAGCGAACATGGCTGAGAGCGAATCGCCCTGAGGCGGCCGCTCACTGGAATCTGCTAACGAGCCTCACGGCCGAGCAGCTACCTTATGCCACCCATTGAAGAGCTGGCGGAGCCGTGGCAATCCTTCTTCTCTGACATAGACGCCAACTCAGCGAGTCTGTCCAATTGCATTTGTGCGGCGGCTTCGTTGTGACGCAACTGTATGGCGCCGGGCGTACGACCAGCGATGTGGATTACTTGGGAGTGGTCCCCAATCTTCGAAACAACCTGACAGAGATCGCGGGAAAGGGCTCGGCACTACACAAGAGGCATAAGGTTTACTTGGATCCCGTCACCGTTGCCACGCCTCCCGAGAATTACGAGGAGCGGCTGATACCGATGTATCCCGGTGCATGGTTGCACTTACAACTCTACGCATTGGAAGCTCACGATTTGGCTCTTTCCAAACTCGAGCGGAATATCGAACGGGATCGCGTCGACGTGCAAGAGCTGGCGCGCGCGGGCTTTTTGAAGCTGGAAACCCTGCGGGACAGGTACCATCAAGAACTACGTCCGAACTTGGCCAACCAAGGTCGCCATGATTTAACGCTGAAACTATGGCTTGAGTCCTACTGGTGATCGGCTCGCAGCACGTGTGCGAAGCTTCCGAGGCTTTTCAGCGCGACGCGAAAATCGAGCGCACTACTCGCCGCCCATCACGTCTTCGCCCAGATCGTTGGTTCGATTTTCGAACTTCGTGAATTCGCGGAGGAAGACCAGGTTCACTTTCCCTGTCGGGCCGTTGCGCTGCTTCGCCAGCAGCAGCTCCGCCATGCCGCGCAGGCTCTCGTCCTGCGGCTTGTAGACTTCTTCGCGGAAAATGAACGCCACCAGATCGGCATCCTGCTCAATGGAACCGGACTCGCGCAGGTCGCTCAACTGCGGCCGATGATCGCCTTGCCGGATTTCGGGCGCGCGATTCAATTGCGACAGCACCAGCATCGGTACCCTAAGATCCTTGGCCAGCAACTTCAGCCCGCGCGAGATGGTGCTGATTTCCTGGTTGCGGTTCTCGTACCGGCCGCGGCCGCTCATCAATTGCAGGTAGTCGATCACCACCAGCGCGAGACCATGCTCGCTGCGCAGCCGGCGCAGCTTGGCGTGAATGTCCATCAGGTGCGTACCGGCGGTGTCGTCGATGAACAAGGGCGCCTGCACCAGATCGGACGCCGCTTTGGCGAGGCGGCGGCGCTCATCCTGATTTAAGTAGCTGGCGCGGAACTTCTGCTGATCCACGCGCGCGGCGGCGCAAATCATGCGGGTCAGCAGCGATTCCCGCGACATTTCGAGCGAGAAAACCGCCACGGTTTGCTTTTGCTCGGGACGCATGGCGACGTGTTGCGCGATGTTCAGCGCCAGCGCGGTCTTGCCCATGGATGGCCGCGCCGCCAGGATCACCAGCTCGCCTTCATGCAAGCCGCCGGTCATTTCGTCCAGCCTGAGAAACCCGGTGCTCAGACCCTTAATGCGCTTGCTGGGATCGAGAAAGGCGTTAATGCCGCCATCGAAGTCTTCCAGAATGCGCTTGGGACTGAGCAGGGCTTCGGTGGTGCGCTCGTCGCCGAGCTTGAGCAGGCTCTCTTCGGCGCTGGCCAGAATCTGGTCCGGCTCCTCTTCGGCGAGAATGCAGCGATCGATCAGTTTCTGCGACGTGAAGATGATCCGTCGCAGTGTGGCCTTGTCCTTGACGATGCGGACGTAGCTTTCCAGATTCGTGAGCGCCGGCAGACCTTCGTCCAGCGAGACGAGATAAGTCACGCCGTCCACCGATTCGAGCTGATTCTGTTTCATCAGCTCGTTAGCGACGGTCACTCGATCGATGCGCTCGCCGCGCTCGTACAGTTCGCCCATGCGCAGAAAGATGCGCCGGTGTTTTTCGAGATTGAAGTCTTCGGCTTGGAGCGTGCCGGCAACTTGAATGTAGAGCGCGTCGTCCATCAGGATGGCGCCCAGCACGAAGCGCTCCGCGTCCAGATTGGCGGGGAGTCCTCGTTCGAGCGCGATGTCCTGTGTCGTCGTCGCCATACCCGTCCTACGTTAGCGGCGCGGCGGGTGCGGAGCAACACAAATGTTGAAGCCGCATGCTGAACCACTTAGCTTGTGGGAATTCCAGTGGAAAACCGTTCCGGGCGGCGCTGCCGCCAAGTGCCAGCAAACACGGCAGTGAGAACTGTTTTCCTTGGATTTCCACACGGAAAAACATAACAACCTGCTTATGTTTTTATAGCACGAGCGCACGACTGCGGCCAGGGGCTACTGGTCGAGAATGATCAGATGATCCGGGGAGTTGAACAACTCAGCGATGCGGATGGCGTTGCGCCGAAGCACTTCGGCCGCAACCTCAGTTGGATAATCGCAGGAGCGGAGAATGACGACCTTGGCGCCGGGGATTTGGCTCAACAGACGTTCGAAATCGCTGTCTGTTGAGACCAGGATGAAGTCGTGAGTGGCGGCGTAGTTCAGAATCCTTAGATCGCCAGCGCGGGCAAGCCCGTTTCGAAGCGCGCTTTCAGACTCAGGGAATAGGTCGCGCAACAATAGAACCAGCTTAGGCGACAGGCTTTCATCGAAGAGGAGCTTCATCCTCCCGAGACTTTGTTCGCCGCCGCCAATTCGGCCGCATAGGCGTACACGGCAAGAAAGTCATCGGGTTCGAGCTGGGGATAATCGGCCAGGATTTGCTGCTGGGATGCCCCGCTAGAGAGCCACTCGAGAATCTCCTGAACGGTTATCCGGTGACCGCGAATGCAGGGCTTACCGAACCGCACGTCAGAATCGATCGTGATCCGCTCCAGGAGTGCAGCATGTGATGCTGGCATTTGCGTCCTCTTGAGTCATTGTATACCG
>JBGPSX010000431.1:0-3628 GCA_041490325.1 Bryobacteraceae bacterium
AATGCAAATCCACCTATTAATTTCTTAATCACGTTTGTAACTCCTCAACTTAGACGTTTCCAGCTTTCACATACCTATACGAATGAGATGGATTTGTGTTCCGAAAAGTTGAGAAAAAAAAGTACCTGAGTTAGTATTGCTGAATTTCGTTTTGCGCGATGGCGAGCGCCTCACGCTCCACATTTGCATCGTTTCCGAATCCGTGCAGCCAGTGCACGTGAAGTTCCTTCTTGAACCAGGTAGTCTGGCGTTTCGCGTATCGACGAGTTTCAAGCTGCGTCGATTCCACCGCCTGCTCTTCGGTGCTGCGGCCTTCGATGACTTCGATGGCCTGTTTGTATCCCAGGGACTCGAATGGTTTCGCGTTGGAAGGCACTCCCGTTGCGAGTAAGTGCCGCACTTCCCCGATCAGGCCGCGGGCGAAAATATCAGCGCTGCGTGCATCCAGCCTGCGATATAGAAGGTCGCGCGGAGGCAGCAGACCTATCTTGATGGGCCGGAAACCGGCAAGTTCGGCGCGTCCAGTCTCGAACATCGTGGTGATTGGTTTGCCGGCGAGCAAACGGACTTCGAGAGCGCGCACGATTTTTTGCAGGTCGTTCGAGTGAATGCGCGCCGCAGCGACCGGATCCAATCGCGAGAGCACCCGATGCAAGCTGCCCTGGCGTTTCTGCTCGCGTTGTTCCAATCTCACGCGAAGCGCTGGACTGCGAGGCGGTCCTGGAAATAGTCCGTCCAACAGAGCCCGCAAATATAGGCCAGTACCGCCTACGACGATGGGCGTCCTGCCACGTTCGGCAATTTCGGCCAAAATGACTCGCGCGGTCTGCGCATATTCGCCGGCGGTGAACAGCCCGGTTGGTTCCACCACGTCCAGAAGATGGTGTGGGATCCCGCGCCGGTCGGCTGGCGAAACCTTGGCGGTTCCAATATCGAAGCGCCGGTAGACCTGCATGGAATCGCAATTGACGATTTCGCCGTCGAGCGCCAGCGCGAGATGGATCGCAAGATCGCTCTTGCCCGAGGCGGTCGGGCCCAGCACGACCAGTAGGGGAATCAGGCGCTTCTGCTCCACGCTGCTGCTGATGGTAGCGCGGACGCAAATACGACTTGCCGCGATAATCAGGGTTATACTAAAGGCGAGTAGGTTTGTCCCCCGGCCCGGACGGTTCGGGTAGCGGAAAGCGAGCGTTTTTGATGATCCCTGTCTATCGGATTCTTGGCCTTCCCTGTGCGCTTTTTCTGGCGGCGTCGGCGTTCGGCCAGAATGCGCCGGCAGGGCCGAAACCTACAGCTAAAACCGACAAGGCTTCCGCTTACTACAACTACTCGCTCGGCCATCTGTACTCGGAGCTGGCTGCCGCCTACGGCAACCGCGGCGACTATTTCAACAAGGCCGTGGAAAGCTACAAGACAGCTCTTAAGGCCGATCCCGGCGCCACGTTTATCGCCGAAGAACTCTCCGACCTGTACATTCAAGCCGGGCGGCTGCGCGAAGCTGTGACGGAAGCCGAGGACCAACTCAAGCAGAATTCGAACGATCTGAACGCTCGCCGCCTGCTGGCCCGGATTTACACGCGACTGATCGGCGATCAAGCCAACAAGATCGACGAGACGATGGTAAAAAAGGCCATCGAACAGTACGAGAAGATCACCGAAAGCGAACCCAAGGACATCGATAGCTGGCTGATGCTGGCGCGCCTCGAAAAAATCGCGCAGAATTCCACCGACGCATTGAAGGCGTACAAGAAGGCCCTCGAACTCGATCCGGACAACGAAGACGCCATGACGGGATTGGCGATGGTGTACACGGACCTGGGCGACAACAAAGCGGCTGCGGAATTATTTCGAAAGGTGGCCGACAAAAATCCCAGCCCGCGCAGCCTGACGAATCTGGCGACCGTTTACGAGCAGCTCAAGGATTATTCCATGGCGGCGGAGATGCTGCGCCGCGCCGTTCAGCAACAGCCCGCCAATACAGATCTGAAACGCGCCCTGGCCGAGGACCTGATGCTTTCCGATCAGCTCGATGATGCCACCAAGATGTACCAGGAGCTGGTGGATGAGGATGCCAAGGACGAGCGGTCGTTGCTGCGGCTGTCGCAGATCCACCGTCAAAGGGGTAACTTCGAAAAGGCCAGGCAAGCCGCCGAGAAAGCCAAGGAAATCGATCCGACCAATCTCGAGATTCAATTCAACGAAGTGAACCTGCTGGAAGCGGAAGGCAAGTTCCCGGAGGCCATCAAAGTTCTCAAAGGCATTCTGGATTCGACCGCGAAGAAAAGCTACAGTGCGGCCGAGCGCGGAAATCGAACCTTGCTGGTGCAAAAACTCGGATTCTTGTATCGTTCCACCGAGCAGATCGTATTGGCCGTGGACGCGTTTCGACAGCTCGCTGAGCTGAATCCCGAATCAGCGCCGAACGCCGAGGCCGCGATCGTCGAAACCTATCGCACAGCCAAGGATTTTCCAAAAGCTGAAGCCGCGGCTGAAGCTGCGGCTAAGAAGTACCCCAACGATCGCCTGGTCCGCGCGGAGCGCGCCAGATTGCTGGCGGATCTGGGAAAGACCGATCAAGCTGTCGCCGAGACTCGCAAGTTGATGGATGGCAAGAATGATCGGGAGAGTTATGTCACCCTCGCCGAAATCTATGAGAAAGCCAAGAACTATGGCGAGATGGCTAAGATGCTCGACGAGGCTGAGAAACTTTCGGACGGGAATGAAGCCAAAGAGGGCATCCAGTTCATGCGCGGAGCGATGTACGAGCGCATGAAGGATTTTCCCGCTGCCGAAGCGGAGTTTCGCAAGGTTCTGGCGAGCAATCCTGATAATGTCGCCGCGCTGAATTACCTCGGTTACATGCTGGCCGATCGCAACGTACGGCTGGATGAAGCCAACGAGCTCATCTCCAAAGCTGTCGCGCGCGAGCCGAACAACGGCGCCTATTTGGACAGCTTGGGATGGGTCCTCTTCCGCATGAACAAGCTGCCCGACGCTGAGGAAAAGCTGAAGCGGGCGCTGCAGTACATGTCGCGCGACCCCACCGTGCACGATCATCTGGGAGATGTCTACTTCCACGAAGGCAAGATCCGGGAAGCGATGGCGCAATGGCAGGCCTCGCTCAAGGAATGGCAAACCGGCGCGCCTGTGGAACTGGATCATGCCGAGGTGGCCAAAATTCAGAAGAAGCTGGAAGACGCCAGAATCCGCCTAGCCCGGGAAACGGGCACAGCCAAGCAACAATAGAGATCGTAGTTCTTGCGGACGCAGTCCATCCACGGTTTTTCCGTTCGGCGGGCGCTACTCCTTCTCGTTGCCTTCTCCTGCGCGGCCCAAGTGCGAGTGACGTCGATTGGGCTACAAAATTCTTCCTGCCCTATGAACCATTGATCGCCCGGATTCCGTTCTTTCCTTCGCTTGGAAACCACGACGGCAACGAAACCGAGAAACACGCGGATCTGCCTGCGATTCTCGACAAGTTCCCTTATCCGCAGAACAAGCCGGCGCGCTACTACAATTTCACGTTTGGCGACCTGGCGCAGTTCTACGCGTTAGACAGCACCAGAAACACCGAGAGTGGTCCGTCGCGTGCCGCTTACCTCGAGGACAGCCCGCAGTTCCACTGGAT
>JBGPSX010000432.1:0-3613 GCA_041490325.1 Bryobacteraceae bacterium
CTTGTAGTAATCGCATTCCTCGCCCTGGCCGCATTGGCGACGCATCGCATTTGGCTGCCCGCACTGGGCGGATATCTTGTACAAGCCGAACCTCCTGCGCACTCGGACATCATCGTTGTCCTGGCCGGCGATTTTACGGGTAATCGGATACTGACCTCCGGTGACCTGGTGCGCCGCGGCTTCGCACCGAAAGCCCTGGTCAGTGGCCCGGCCGGCGCTTACGGGCAACACGAATGCGACCTCGCGATTCCATTCGCAACTCGGCACGGTTTTCCTGAGTCTTACTTCATCCCTATGCCGCACGACGCCCGGTCCACTACGGCTGAAGCAGAGGTGATCATCCCGGAACTGCGCCGCCGGCATGCCCGGAAGATCGAACTCGTGACCAGTAGTTACCACACCCGCCGGGCCTGGAAGGCCTTTCGGTCGCAGGCGCAGGATCTCGAGTTCCATATGGTCGAAGCTCCCGATCGTGACTTCACGCCCGGCGGCTGGTGGAAAACCCGGGACGGCCGAAAAGTATTCCTCAACGAGTGGATGAAAACCGTGGCAACCTGGGTGGGCATGTGACATGCGGACCATAATCAAAACCGCGGGCCCGTATCTCTGGCGTCACCGCACCGGCCTGGCCTTGGGAATGAGCGCGCTGATCCTCAAGGACATCATCGGCGCGACGCTTCCGCTCGTCATTCGCAGCGGCATCGACGCGCTCACTCACGGCTTCCGGTTGTCGCTGGTGTTTGAATTCGCCGCGCTTCTCGTTGGCCTTTCCGTCGTCAAGGGAATCTTTCAATATTGGATGCGCGTGATCCTGATCGGCATTTCGCGGGATATCGAATACGATCTCCGCAATGACCTGTTCTCGCACCTGGTGACGCTTTCGTCCGACTTTTACTCGAAGTACCGCACCGGCGATCTCATGGCGCGTTCCACCAATGACCTGAATGCCGTTCGCATGATGCTTGGGCCCGGCGTCATGTATTTGACGGAGACCCTGTTCACCGCCATCCTTACAATCGGCGTCATGCTATCCGTCGACTGGAGGCTCACTCTCATCTCGCTCGTTCCGGCCCCGCTCGTGAGTCTGGTAGTGCTGCTCTTCGGACGCCGCATTCACGACCGTTTCGAATCCATCCAGAAGATGTTCTCTGACATCAGCAGCCGCGTTCAAGAAAACTTGTCAGGCGTTCGCGTGATTCGCGCTTATGCCCAGGAAGACGCCGAGCTGCGAAAATTCGAGTTGCTGAACCGCGACTACGTCGGCGAGAACATCCGGCTCGCCCGGCTTTCCGCCCTTTTCATGCCGCTGCTGCAGGCCCTCATCGGCATGGGATTTCTGATCGTGTTGTTCGCCGGCGGCTATCAGTTGCTCGAGCACAAGATCTCCATGGGAAGCTTTGTGATGTTCAATACCTACATGGGCATGCTGGTGTGGCCCATGATCGCTCTCGGTTGGGTGGTGAACTTGATGCAGCGCGGCGCCGCTTCCTGGGACCGAATCATGGAACTCATGCACCAGCGGCCCAGTATCGCGAAGAAGGAGTGGCTCGCGCGTGAAGCCGCCGAAGCAACCGGCGCATTGCGGTTTCAGGATGTAGAGGTGCGCTACCCCGCCGGCTGCGCGCTCAAAAATGTTGATCTCGAGATCCCTTCCGGCACAACGGTCGCGATCGTAGGGCACACCGGAAGCGGCAAAAGCACGCTGGTGAGCCTGATCCCGCGTCTCATCGATCCGACGCGTGGCGTGGTTTCGCTCGACGGCGTGGATTTGCGGAATCTCGATCCCGAGTGGCTCCGGCGTCAAATCGGATTCGTGCCGCAGGAGACCTTCCTGTTCAGCGCCACGCTCGGTGAAAACATCGCCTTTGGCGTTGACGGCGCCACCGAATCCGCCATCGCGCGAGCCGCCGGCCTAGCCGGACTCGGTCCCGACATCGCGGGCTTTCCCGATGGCTTCAAGACCATGATCGGCGAGCGTGGGCTCACGCTCTCCGGCGGCCAGAAACAGCGCGTCGCAATAGCCCGCGCCATCATGCGGAATCCTCGAATCCTGATTCTCGACGACGCCCTGTCGAGCGTCGACACCCTCACCGAAGAGCGAATCCTGACCGGCCTGGCGAATATCATGCAAGGCCGCACCACCATTCTCATTTCCCACCGCGTCTCGACAGTCCGCAGCGCCAGCCGCATCTTCGTGATCGAGCACGGCGAAATCGTGGAACAAGGCACCCACTCCGAGCTGATCGGAACCGGCGGCTACTACGCCGATCTCTATCAAAAGCAACTGCTTGAGGAAGAATTAGAAACGATTTAGCCCTATCGAACCGAAAGCCTCGCTCGTACGTACTTATTATGGAAAGGTCGACATGAACAAAACCCTGCTGCTGATCCCCTTACTAGCTCTAGCCGCCAGCACCGCCCGTGCCGACGAATGGTCCAAACACTTCACCATAACCGGTACCCCGGAATTGCATATCGACGCCAATGACGGCGCGGTGGTCGTGCACACCTGGGATCGCAAAGAGATCCAGGCTCGCGTAACCACCACGCGATGGAAGATTCCCTCCGAAGTCCAGGTCATAGATCATCAGACCGGCGATCGCGTCGAGATCGAACTCCGCATGCCGCACCAGGGCTTTCGCTTCAACATGGGTAACCGCTCCATCCGGATTGAGCTGAACGTTCCACGCGAAATCCGGTCTGACATTCGCACCGGCGACGGCAGCATCACGGTCTCGGACCTGCGCGGCAATACCCGTCTCACCACGGGCGACGGCCGCATCGAGGCCAACGCTCTGGATGGCTCGCTGCAAGCCAGAACCGGTGATGGCCGGGTCCGCGTTCAAGGCCGTTTCGATAGCCTGAATCTGCACACCGGCGACGGCAGCATCGAAGCCGACGTCAATGCCGGATCGCGAATGGCGTCGGAGTGGACCATCCGCACCGGCGATGGTCACGTGACGTTACGTTTGCCCTCCGGCTTTTCCGCTGAGCTCGACGTGCACACCGGCGACGGTCACATCCAATCGGATCTGCCGGTCACCGCGTCCGGCGGCCGCTATCGCGAGCATGAGCTACGCGGCAAGCTCAACGCCGGCGGCCCATTGCTAGTGGTCCACACCAACGACGGTTCCATCCGCTTAGAGAGGATGTAGAGCACCCAAACCGCTCCTTGCAGTCACGGCTCAGAATGCGCATTTTCGCGCCTCACCGGTTACGTCGCTTAACCGTTGCTCCGCTAACCGACCACATCTCTGAACCGATTTGCTTCGTTCACCGGTTGCCCGCTGAACCGATTTACTCCTCTTACCGACTAACCCGCTAGTCTACCGTCCCCAAAATAACTGGACGAATTCAGTCTGGCATCATAGCCTGAAATGCAGGCATACTCATCACTCCTCCGGCCGTCAAACTTATCGCACGAACCACTGGGACAGGAGACTAGCCGAGCCGCGACCAAAGGAAGCGGTTTAAATCTGCAACCACGGCGCTATCCAAAGAGCATGTAGACTAATCACACAGCATGTCCCCCGAATCCCGCCGCCAATTCCTACGCTACCTAGCCTCCAGTCCCTTGCTCTCCCCTCTGGCCGCCTGGCAAAAGGAATCCGCC
>JBGPSX010000433.1:0-3609 GCA_041490325.1 Bryobacteraceae bacterium
GTCGCCGGCACGGTTTACACTCATCCCACAGAGAGTCTTATCGGCTGGCTGATACTGGCATCCGGAATTCCCGCATATCTATTTTGGAAGCGCTTCGGGAGTAAGGTGAAGGAATGAGCAGCGCGCGCGTCATGAGTTCGGCCTACATGCAATGGGCGAAGTTGCGGCAGGGCTCGCGCTTCAATCTTGCAGTCAGCGGCGTCGCGAGCTATCCGCTGTCCGGACTGCCCATTCGAGTGGAAGATCTTGAACCCATCAGCCGGGCGGGCGGCTATGGTTATCCGCCGCTACAGCAGGCGCTCGCGAAACATTGCGGGGTCCCAGCGGAGAACGTGGTCGCGGCCGACGCCACGTCGATGGCGAACTACCTCGCAATGTCCGCCATCATCGAGCCCGGCGATGAGGTTCTGGTAGAGCATCCTGTCTACGAGCTGCTGCTCGCGACGCTGGGATACTTGCAAGCCTACATCCGGCGTTTTCACCGCACGCCCGAGTCGGGATTCGCGCTGGACCCGATGGAGATTGAGCGCGCCGTTTCGCCACGCACCAAGCTGATCGTCATCACCAATCTTCATAACCCTTCGAGCGCGTTCGCGAGCGAGGCGGATCTCAAAGCCATCGGCGCAATCGCGCATCGGGTGGGTGCGCGCGTGCTGCTGGACGAAGTGTATCTCGAGGCAGTTTTCGATCGTGCGCCGCGATCGGCATTCCACTTGGGACCGGAGTTCGTCACCACCAACAGTCTCACCAAGGTTTATGGATTGAGCGGACTGCGCTGCGGTTGGATTCTAGCCGAAGCGGAATTGGCGCGCCGCATCTGGGAGCTCAATGACCTGTTCGGCGTGAATCAGGCCCATCCCGCCGAACGGCTGAGTGTCATCGCGTTCGCGAATTTCGAGAGGATCCGCGATCGCGCGCGCACGCTGCTGGAGCGGAACCGCAAGCTGCTGAATCAATTCCTGGCTACGCGCGCCGATCTTGCCGTTCGGCCGCTCGAATTCGGGACTACGATATTCCCGAAGCTGCTGACCGGCTCGGTGGATGCCTTTTGCAAACTGTTTCGCGAGAAGTACGAAGGCACGGTGGTGGCGGGGTCCTTTTTCGAGATGCCGGACCACTTTCGAATCGGAATTTCGGGTGAAACGGAAACAGTGGAACCGAGTTTGGAGCGGTTAGGAGCCGCGCTGGACGAATTCCGAGGATCGCGCTAACGGGATTGGTGGGAGCTGGCGGGCTGGCAAGTTTCGGGTACAGGCACGGAGTTTCCGCCTTCGCGATTACTCATTGCTAGGGGATTATGACGGCGGAAATCCGAGCATGACCCCTAACGTGGTGGAACCGAGTTTGGAGAGTCGCGGTAGCGGGATTTGGCAAGTTTCGGGTACAGGCACGGAGTTTCCGCCTTGGAGACTCTCTCATGCTTGGATAGCGAGTGGCGGAAATCCGAGCCTGTCCCCCGGCCGGGCGGGGCGCTAACGCTGTATGCGCGCCGACCCGCCTTTGGCGAAGGCGCGGACCTGATCGGCGGTGGCCATAGTGGTGTCGCCGGGAAAACTGGTTAGCATCGCGCCGTGCGCCCAGCCCAGCTTGAGCGCCTCCAAGGGCGGCTCGCCGGTCATCAAACCGTAGAACAGGCCGGAGGCGAAACCATCACCGCCGCCGACACGGTCGTAGACATCCAACTCGACCGTTGGCGTTACGTAATCCTTGCCGTCGATCCACGCCACTGCGCCCCAGGTGTGCCGGTTGGTGGAATGCACTTCGCGTAACGTTGTGGCGATAACCTTAATCCGAGGATGCCGCTCACGCACGCGATCGATCATCCCGAAGAACGCGGTTGGGTCGAGCTTGGATTCGGCGGCAACTTGCGGACCCGCGATCCCGAGACCCTTCTGCAAGTCCTCTTCGTTGCCAACCAGAACATCCACCTGATCGACAATTCGGCGCAGAACTTCGAGCGCGCGATGTTCGCCGCCGGAGATTTTCCAAAGCTTCTCCCGGAAGTTCAGATCGAAGGAAATAACTGCGCCGGCGGACTTGGCTGCCTGCATGCCCTCGACGATTAGTTCAGCAGTGGTGGGTGAGAGAGCCGCGAAAATTCCGCCGGTGTGGAACCAGCGGGCGCCGCCGTGGAAGATAGCGTTCCAGTCGAAATCCCCGGGCTTCAAACGCGCGGCCGCTTCGTTCGATCGATTGTAGAAAACCACCGGGGCGCGCAGGCCGTAGCCGCGATCGCTGTAGACGGCGGCCATGTTCGGGCCCATGACGCCATCGTGCTCGAAGCGTTTGTAAAACGGCTTGACGCCCATCGCTTTCACACGCTCGGCAATCAGATCGCCGATGGGATAGTTAGACATCGCGGTGACGATCGCCGTTGTCATGCCGAATGCGTCGGCGAGGTTGGCCGCGACGTTGAACTCGCCGCCGCTCACGTGAATGGTGCACTCTGTTGCTTTCCGGAAGGGGATGATGCCGGGGTCGAGCCGGTGGACCAGCGCGCCCAGCGACACCAAGTCGAGCGCGGCTTCTTTGCGAATATTGAGGCCGGATGTCATGTTTGTAAATGTTTAGGATCGCACGGAAGGATCACGCCCCGGCATTCACCGAAACCGATGCGGCGGTAGCCCGGTGCTTCCGCGAAACCGCGCAGGATCACCTCGTCGCCGTCTTCGAGAAATTTGCGCGTCTCGCCGGTTGGGAGCGCGAGAGGTTCGGAGCCGCGCCAGGTCACCTCCAGCAGGCAGCCGCGATTTTCTTTTTCTGGACCCGACACAGTTCCGCTTCCGATCAGATCGCCGGCGCGGAGTGGACAGCCGTTGGAAGTATGATGCGCGACCATTTGCGCCAGCGTCCAATACATGGATGCGAAGTCGCCACGGCTGATCCGAATTGGGTCTTGCATTTTTGCGGAGCGAAGCCAGACTTCGAGCGTGATCCGGAACGCGGTGTCGCCGGGGGGCTGGAGGTGGGGCAGGGGAGCCGGGTCGGATTCCGGGCGCGGCCACGGAGCGCAGCGGAACGGTTCGAGAGCTTCCAGCGTCACGATCCAGGGCGAGATCGACGTCGCGAAATTCTTAGCGAGGAATGGCCCGAGCGGCTGATATTCCCAGCTCTGAATGTCGCGCGCCGACCAATCGTTCAGCAGGCAGACTCCGAATAGATGCTCTTCGGCGCGGCTGATCGGGATTGGGGAGCCGATGGGGTTACCTGAGCCGATCAATGCTCCCAGCTCTACTTCGTAGTCGAGCAGGCGGCAGGGTCCGTACACTGGAGGTCCGGCAGGATTGGATACGGTCTGACCCGAGGGGCGGCGGATGGCGGTGCCGCTCGCTACCACCGACGACGCGCGGCCGTGATACGCCACCGGCAGCCATTTGTAATTCGGCAATAGCGGATTGTCGGGTCGGAACATGCTGCCGACGTTGGTGGCGTGGTGGATGGACGCGTAGAAATCGGTGTAGTCGGGAATCTCGCAGGGAAGAAGGAGTTCCACCTCGCTGGCCGGAATCAGTGCGGCGTCCGCGCCTGGGGAATGCTTCGCGAGGAAGTTGCTGGCGCGGGATCGCAAGCCTTTCGCTGACATCGCGGCCTGAATCGAGTCAATCCCGA
>JBGPSX010000434.1:0-3607 GCA_041490325.1 Bryobacteraceae bacterium
ACTGCTCCGGTTGCTCGAGACGGAGTTCGCGAAACAGGGCGCCGCGGTTTTCATCGACCGCCAGCTCAAGCCAGGAATGCACTGGGCGCGCGTGATCGAACAGCAAATTCGCTCGTCGGACTTCGTGATTCCGTTGCTTTCGGCCGCTTCGATCCAGAGCGAGATGCTGGGCCTGGAAGTAGAAACGGCCAAGGAAGCCGCCGAGCAGAACAACGGGAAGCCGTATCTGGCGCCCGTGCGCGTGAATTTCGATGGAAGCTTGCCCGACCCGCTGGGCGCGATCCTCAATCCAATTCAGTCCGCCATCTGGAAGAGCCCGACCGACAATGCCCGCGTTATTTCCGAATTGACGTACGCGCTCAAACATCCGCCGCAGCGAATCAAGGTGGGGACCAGCGACGGGCACGGAGCGGTGACGCTGGATTCGGAATACTACATCGCCAGATCCACGGACGACGAGTTCTTGCAGGCCATGGCGCGGCGCGACTCCATCGTCCTGATCAAAGGGCCGCGCCAGATGGGAAAAACATCGCTGCTGGCTCGCGGCTTGCAGCAGGCCCGCGCGGCCGGATCGAAAGTCGTTCTCACGGATTTTCAAAAGCTAAATCAGGAAGACCTGAAATCGGTGGGGAACTTCTTCCGCAGCCTGGCTGAGATTATTGCCGACCAGTTGGATCTCGATTTGCCGTCCGAGCATGCCTGGAGCCCGGAGCGCGCCGGCAACGTCAATCTAACCTTCGAGCGATTCCTCCGCCGCGAGGTGCTCCGTAAACTCCCTCAGCCGCTGGTATGGGGCATGGACGAAGTAGACCGGCTGTTCGCTTGCGATTTCGCCACTGAAGTGTTCGGCCTGTTCCGTTCCTGGCACAATGCGCGATCGCTCGAGCCGGATGGACCCTGGGGCAAGTTGACCATGGCGATCGTACACGCTACCGAACCGCATCTTTTTATTCAAGATCTCAATCAGTCGCCCTTCAACGTGGGAACCAAGATCGCGCTCCAGGATTTCACGCTGGAGCAGGTCCAGGAATTGAACCGGCGTTATCGATCGCCGTTGAAGAGCGCGGAGGAAGTCAGTCGATATTACGATCTGGTAGGCGGGCATCCTTTTCTGGCACGCTGCGGGATGCAGGAGTTGACTAAGCCCGGGACCACGTTGGAGGTTTTCGAAAAACTGGCGGATCGTGATGAGGGCCCGTTCGGCGACCATTTGCGGCGTATGCTGGTTCTGCTAGCCAAGGATGACGAGTTGAGCGCGGCCGTGCGAAGCGTGCTGCAAGAAAAGCCGGACATGTCTCGTGAGATTTTCTTCCGCCTGCGCAGCGCGGGCGTCATGTCCGGCGATTCGGCCGAAGCGGCCCGGATGCGTTGCCAGTTGTATGGCGCCTATCTAAAGAGGCAGATGTTGTGACCAGCAAGCCGGCCTTGTCGAACTTCTACGTGCTGGGCGGCACGCTCACCCGCGACGCGCCGTCGTACGTTCAACGCAAAGCCGACATGGATCTGCAGTGGGCCATCGGCCACGGTTATTTCTGCTACGTGCTCACCTCGCGCCAGATGGGTAAGTCGTCGCTGATGGTTCGGACCGCGGTGCGGCTGCGCCAGTTGAATGCGCGCGTGGCCGTCATCGATCTCACGGCCTTGGGCCAGAATTTGACTGCCGAGCAATGGTATCTGGGCCTGGTGGGCCGCATCGGCTCGCAGGTGGGTTTGGAAGACGAAGTCGAGGATTATTGGGACGCTCACGCCGCCCTGGGTCCGTTGCAAAGGTGGATGGGCGCCCTTCGCGAAGTGGTGCTGGCGCGCACCGACGTCCCGCTCGTCATTTTCATCGATGAAATCGATGCGACGCGCAGCTTGCCTTTCTCGACCGACGAGTTTTTCGCCGGTATCCGTGAAACTTACAATGGCCGTTCCGAAACACCCCAGTTGGAGCGTTTGACTTTTTGCCTGCTCGGCGTCGCCACGCCCTCCGATCTCATCCAAGACACGCGAACCACGCCGTTCAACATCGGCCAACGCATCGACCTGACGGATTTCACCGAAGCCGAGGCGCGCGTGTTGTTGCCCGGACTCAACCGCTCCCAAGACGTTGCTCCGAAGCTGCTCCAAAGAATTCTGTACTGGACCGGCGGGCATCCCTACCTGACGCAACGTCTTTGCCAGGCGGTTGGGCAAGATGCGAGTGTCCTGGACCCGGCCGGCGTGGATCGCGTCTGCGACGACATATTCCTATCCACCAAAGCACAAGAACGCGACGACAATCTGCTATTCGTGCGTGATCGCATGCTGCGCAGCGGCGTTGATCCCCTGTCGCTTCTCACGGTGTACTCGGCCATTCTGCGAGGCAAGCAGGTCAAGGATGATCCCGCGCATCCCTTGCACTCGGTGTTGCGGCTAGCCGGCGTCGTGCGGATCGAAAACGGATACCTCCGCGTCCGTAACCGGATTTACGAGCGTGTTTTCAACAAAGACTTCATCGTCGCGAATGAGCCGCTCGATGAAGTCAAGCGCCAGCGTGCAGCCGAGCGCCGCGGTGTTTTGAAAGTCTTGACTTGGGCCAGCCTCGCGGTGAGCGTCTTCGCAGTTCTGGCGTTCGTCGCATGGCAGCAAAAGCGACAAGCACAAGCTCTTTCCACGGAACTCGAAAAGTTCGCGCGATCCGGCCTGGCAACCACTTCCGAAATCGCGGACGAAATCTACGCCGCCTCCAAACAGCAGCCCGAGCTCGTCAGCACCTATCTCAAAACGCTGGAGATGACCAACCGGTTTGAAGAAACCCTCTTTCGGGATACGTCGAAGAAAACCCTGGCGGCGAATCTCGAGACATACAACATCTACCTCGCCGCCGATTCGTTCGTACGGGCTGGAGACCGGGAAAAGGCGCTGGACTATGCCAGGCGTGGATTGGCTCGAGCGGCAGAGCTCGAAAAGGACAGCGACTTACAACGCCGCGCGGTGGCCGCCCGAACCTATGCAGCCGCCGCGGAGATCCAGAGCCGCTTGGGCGATCGCACGCAAGCAGAGGCGAATTCGCGCACCGCCGAGAGAATGGCCCGGGAACTTTCGCCTCGGGTCAAGGGCAATGACGATTTCACGCTCGGTACTCTGGCGCTGACGTTTAACATGCTCGGCATGGCGGCGGAGAACTTGGAGCAGTTCGACCGCGCAGTGGCGTCCTATGAGCAGGACATCAACATTCACCAGAAAGTCCAGGCTTTGTATGTAGAGAAAAACGACCAGCGGATCGTCAAGGTGGGACACGATGCGCTGGACGTGCGCAACCGGATGGGTCGCATCGAATTCGCGCGCGGGCACTACGATCTGGCGCGCCAGATCTACGAGGACAAGTCGTTGCGAATAGCCTCCAATCTGGTCGCGTTGAACGAAAATAACCCGAGCCGAACTCAAGCACAGCGGAGCGCGGCGTTGCACGATCTCTGGGATGTCCAGGTGGCGCTCGCCAATGTTCTGGCCGCCCGAAAGAACACTCGCCCCGACGCGATGAAGTACTACCAGGAGGCCTTGGCGACCGGCAACAAACTGCTCGCGCGCAGTCCCAATCCAGCGGACGAGCAAGAATTGGAGCGCAACGTCGCGGCTCTCG
>JBGPSX010000435.1:0-3589 GCA_041490325.1 Bryobacteraceae bacterium
CTCTGAGATCGAGAGAACCAGGCCTTCCTTCTCCACCACTTCGGCGCCGATGATGTAGTCGCCCTCGGCCAGATCCATGGCGCGGACACCGCGCGCTGGCCGGCCCATGGGACGCACATTCTTTTCGTGGAAGCGAATGGCCTTGCCTTCGTGCGTTCCGAGGAAGATGTAATTCTCTCCATTAGTGAGTCGCGCCGCCAATAATTCATCGCCTTCGTCCACCGAACAGGCAATGATGCCGCGCGACATGGGATTGTCGAACTCAGTGAGCTCGCACTTCTTGATCACGCCTTGCTTGGTAACCATCACGATGTGCTGTCCGCCGACGAAGTCTTTCACGGCCAGGAAAGTCTTCACCGCTTCGTCGGGCTGGAGGTTGAGCAGGCTGGATACGTGTTTACCCTTGCCAGTGGTCCCGGCGTCGGGCACTTCGTAAATCTTGAGCCAATAGACGCGCCCTTTCGTGGTAAACACCAGCATGTAGGCGTGCGTGGACGCGATCACCAGATGTTCGACAACATCTTCGGTGCGGGTACCCATCCCGATGCGGCCCTTGCCGCCGCGCGATTGCCTGCGGTAGGTATCGACGGCGGTGCGCTTGACGTAGCCGCCGTGCGTCACCGTAACCACTACGTCTTCCACCTGAATCAGATCTTCGAGGTGAATTTCGCCGGTGTCTTCGATGATCTGCGTACGCCGCTCGTCGCCGAAGTCTTTCTGTACTTCCTTTAGCTCGCTGACGATGATCCCCCGCAGCCGTTTGTCCGACCCCAGGATGTCGAGGTACTCGGCAATCTCGATCTGGATCGCTGCCAGCTCGTCCAGGATCTTCTGAATCTCCATGCCGGTCAGCCGCTGCAACTGGAGTTCGATGATGGCCTGCGACTGTTTTTCGGTGAACTCAAAGCTCTCTACCAGGCCGTCGCGAGCTTCTTTGGGAGTCTTCGACGCGCGGATCAATTTGATGACGGCGTCTAGGTTTTCCAGCGCCTTCTTGAAGCCCATCAAAATGTGCTCGCGCTCGCGGGCCTTGCGCAGCAGGTAATCGGTGCGGCGGCGTATGACATCGATGCGGTGATCGATGAAGCGCTTCAAAACGTCCACCAGCCCGAGTTCGCGCGGCTGTCCGTTGACGATGGACAGCATGATGACGCCGAAGTTGATTTGGAGCTGGGTGTGCTTGTAGAGATTGTTGAGAATCACCTCGGCCTGCTCGCCGCGCTTCAACTCGAACACAATTCGCATGCCGTCGCGGTCGCTCTCGTCGCGGATTTCCGAGATCCCTTCGATTCTCTTATCATTGACCAGCCCGGCGGCCGCTTCGATCAGCCGGGCCTTGTTGACCTGGTATGGAATCTCGGTGACGACGATCGCTTCCCGATCCTTGCCGAAGCTCTCCGTGGCCGCCTTGGCGCGCAGCTTCAGACTGCCACGGCCTTTGGTGAAGTAATCGAGAATCCCGGTGCGTCCCAGAATGAATCCGCCAGTCGGAAAATCCGGCCCCTGAACCATCGCAACCACTTCGCTCAAGTGCGCATCCGGCTTCTGCACCAAGTGAATTGTGGCGTTGACGATTTCGGTAAGATTGTGCGGCGGTATGTTCGTCGCCATCCCCACCGCGATCCCGGACGATCCGTTGATTAGCAGGTTCGGAACGCGAGTGGGCAGAACTTCGGGCTCGACCTTGCGCTCGTCAAAATTCGGCCGGAAATCGACGGTCTCCTTGTCGAGATCCTCGAGCAACGCGGTGTCGATCCGCGCCAATCGCGCTTCGGTGTATCGATAGGCCGCTGGCGGGTCGCCGTCCACGGAGCCGAAATTTCCCTGGCCATCGATCAGCGGATAACGCAGCGAAAAGTCCTGCGCCATGCGAACCAACGCGTCGTAGACCGGCGCGTCGCCGTGGGGATGGTAGTTGCCCAGCACTTCGCCGACGATGCCCGCGCACTTTCGGTAAGCGCGATTGAACGCCAGCCCCATCTCCGACATCGCGTACAGAATGCGGCGATGCACGGGCTTCAGACCGTCGCGCACGTCCGGCAGAGCCCGGCCAATGATCACGCTCATGGCGTAATCGAGATACGAGCGGCGCATCTCGTCTTCGATATTGATGGGGATCAGGTTCTGCTTGCCGGCGCCTCCCAGCGGCATCTGGGTTCCATCGCCGGGTGGTGCTGGCGGGGTGTTCGGATCTTCCGGATTAGCCAAAACTTAACTCCTTGAAAACACAGGGCAGAGACGCCCGAGAAACGGCTTGAATCGTAAGCTTTATTTTAGCAGTCTCGGGCGCCAATCACCACTGATTTTCAATGCGCAAGAGCATAGGTCAAAAGTTGTTGCGCCTTGGCATTTCCCGAGTCCAGCGCGACAGCTTTTCGGGCAGAAACTTCGGCATCCCGATACTGGCCCATCAGCGTGTATCCCAGCGCGAGATTCGACCAAACAATCACATTCGGAGGGCCGATTTCAAGAGCCTTCTGGAATTGCGCCATGCCTTCAGCAACACGCCCGGCCCGCATGTACTGAACGCCAAGATTAGTATGAGCATCGCGATAATCCGGGTCGATCCGGATGGCGGCTTCCAGCTTTGCGATCGCTTTGGCTGTGTCATGGGCATCCGAGTAGCGCTGCGCTTCCGCCGCGGCATGAACGGCCTTGGGCGACACCGGATGCTGGAGTTCCCGAAGCGAAACAACACCGGAAATCGGCCGGACTGCGGCGCGTTCAGGCAACTCGAGAGCTAACGGCGAGCCCGTTCCATTGATCTGGCGATACTCTTCGAGCAACGGATCCGCGCCTGGAGAAGTTACAACGCGAATTGCGTACGTACCCGGCTGCGTATTGTCGATCCGAAAGCTGCCATCGCGATTGAGCATCGCGCGGCCCGTTGGCATACGGCTTTGAGAATCGTACAATTCGATAAAGTAGTGGTTCAAGTCAACCGCCTTCGGCGCGCGAACCTCCCCGTTCACGGTGAATCCTCCGGTCATCGGCGGCAGTTGCGCAAACAGAACAGATGAAAGGAAAAACGCAGGCAGGAATTTTCGGGACACAGTTCTCTCCTGAATGTTGATTTGGAATCTAACAGACGGGGGAAGAGCGAGCCTACGTGACTCTGTGTCTATTGTAAGGGGCGTGCGCGGCACGCGGCTAATCGAAAGTTTCTATGCGTTCTATCGCGCCGAAAGCGCGGCACTTGGCACCGTGATCGTCTCCCGCTTTAACTGCCCGCACGCCGCAAAAATATCGCGGCCACGCGGCTTGCGGACAAAACAAGGCATGGCCCGCCGCACAATTGCCTGAAAAGAGGATACGCGTTCCGGGCCGGGCGTTTCAAACTGAATCCCAGGCCCCGGATTCAGAGCGATCAGGTTCACTTTCGCATTCAAATGAGCGAGTAACTTGACGACGCGTCGGGGCTGTGCCACTTCGGTGGCTTGCGCGGTACTCGTCCTTGTGACTGCCGATAGCTCTACGCTAGGCGACTGATCGTGGGTAGTCGGTTCACACAAGATGCCTGGGATCAGCCAATAGTTTCTAGCGCGCTAACGGGAAAGAGAATGCACCACAAAGTAATCATGACGCCACC
>JBGPSX010000436.1:0-3584 GCA_041490325.1 Bryobacteraceae bacterium
GGCCATGATCGGGTCCCAGAGAATGTGCGTCACCTGTCGCTTCACGGTGCGTCCGTTGAAATCGGTCAGGTGAACGCCTTCGGGAGTCAGAACCGCCAGATCCCCGTCCGAGAGAAAAAACATATCGCGCGTATGGCTCAGGATGGCCGGAACATCGGACGCGACGAAATACTCGCCATCACCCAGGCCAACCACGATGGGTGGGCCCGAACGTACCGCGACAATCTTGTTTGGATCGGAGCTGGCGATGATCCCCAGAGCAAATACGCCCGTGATATCCTTCACCGCTTTCCGCACTGCCTCTTCCAGATTTCCTTCGTAGTATTTCTCCACCAGGTGCGCCACCACCTCGGTGTCGGTTTCTGTCACGAATTTGTGACCTTCCAGTTGAAGCTGCTGTTTGAGCTGCAAATAATTTTCGACGATGCCGTTGTGCACGACGACTATGTCGCCGGTACAGTCGCGGTGTGGATGCGCGTTTTCTTCGGTGGGACGGCCGTGCGTAGCCCAACGCGTGTGGCCGATGCCATACGGACCATCCAGCGGATTCATGCGGATGGCTTCTTCGAGATTCCGAAGTTTTCCCTCCGCCCGGCGAATTGACATATGATTGTCGCCATTTAGAACCGCGATGCCCGCGGAATCGTATCCACGGTATTCGAGACGTCGAAGGCCGTCCAGGATGATCGGGACAGCCTTGCGGTTGCCGATGTATCCCACAATGCCGCACATGACTTCAGAATACTGGAATTTCGAAAGAGACTTACAGAATCGAAGGTACTAGGACCTTCGCAATCAACAGCGCGGCTCCTGCCAGAAAGCCTAGCAAAGCCTGATATTCGCGATTGTGGACGTATAAGGCCCATCGAAAAGATTGATCGGCCTTGGCGGGTTTCAGCGTCGGCCATAATGCTGGAACACGCCGCGCATAGGTTGCGAAGCTGGGGAAAAGCGCTCTCAGATGTTGCTCCTCGAGTTCGATGGCGGGCAGATAGATCAGTAAGAACGCGCCGCCGAAAGCTGCCGCGAGCATCCATCTTCGTGACGCGATCACCAGCCCCGCCGCCACCAGTAGCGTTCCAAGATAAAGAGGATTGCGGACGTACGCATAAGGGCCGCTCTCCGCTAACCGGATATTCTTTTCGAGATGCCCGGTGGCCCAAGCGCGCAGCAGTAGCCCGAGCGCCGAAATCGGAAATCCCAATGCGAGCGAGCGAGTATCGGGCTGCGAAAACCACGCGAATGCCGCTGCCAGCAGGAAGCCGGCCGTCACACGCAAACGAGCTACCAGGTCGGCGTAAGGTTTAGGAAAGACACTCATCCCCGTTTGTGCGCAGCGGAGAGAACGGCCTCGAGCGCGTCAAAAGCCTGATCCGGCGAGATGGCTCGCATGCTGTCATCGGGCTCAGCGGTGCGGCGATAGGTTGTCACTGCGCTCGGGCTTCGCAGGACTGTAATGGTTCCACCGTAAGGTCCGTTGCGAGCAGGATCGGTTGGTCCGTAAATGGCTACGCCCGGTTTGCCGAGCGCCGCGGCCAGATGCAGCGGTCCGCTGTCGACGCCAATCACGGCGGTGGCTCTGCGCGTTGCATGAATCAGACCGGCGAGACTCGAAACGTGTCCTGCAACGTTCTGAGTTTCAATCGGCTGCGGCGCATTCAGCACCAGCGGCATTCCGCACTCGCCTTGCAGCCGCTCGGCCAGTTTCACGTAATGTTCCATGGGCCACTGCTTGGCGCCCCAGCCTGCCAATGGATTTGCGAGTACGAATTCGCCTTCGGGCAACCGGCCTTCTGGTTTACCTGGAGGTAGCGGAAAGGTCCGCAGTACGTTCGACGCGCCGGCCGCCGCCGCCAGATCCAGATTCCGTTCCACCGCGTGACTGGAACGGATCTGCACTTTGTTCGAATAGAACCAGGATGCCGCGGTTTCGCGAGCGTGCGCCGCATCGAAACCGAAGATGCGCTCGGGCCGCGCCACCGTCGCGACCAGCGCCGACTTGATCAAACCTTGAAAGTCTACCGCCAGATCGAAGCGTTCAGCGCGCAGATCGCGCCAGGCATTGCGGAGTCCGGAAATAGTCCGGCGATCCACGGTGATAACGGAATCGACGTACGGGTTGCCGTCCAGCAGATCGCGCCACTTCGGCTCGATCACCCACGATATTTTCGAGTGCGGCATGCTGTGCTTCAGGCTGGCAACGGCGGGCAGCGCCGCCAGCACGTCGCCCATCGCGCCTAATCGGACCACGAGAATACGTGGGCCATTCATCCCGCGCCGCCCTCGCCATGCCGCGCCAATACATGTTCCACGAATCGATCCGTGATCAGCGAGTCATCGGCAGAATCAGCGTCGCCGAGAACGACGTAGGCGACCATTGACAATGCGGCCACCAGCTCAGCGCGGGCACGTTGAGCCAGCAATGGCCGGACTGGATTCGTCACCACTACCACCAGCGTACGTCCGGGCGCGGCGACTTCGCGCAGGCGCCTCACATGCTGAGCCAACAACGGATCAAAATGGCCGCTGATCCACTGCACCGGCTTGTCACGCACACGGTGACGCACCTCTTCCAACGGCATAATCTTCGGACGCGTATCCAAGTTGCTTAGTCTATCAGCGTTCGCTTACTCCTGGCCCGGCGTTCACACGAGTGTGAACGCGGCACGCTGAGAGCGTACGCCACGTCAGTCTCATGAAGACCGTTGGTAAGTTGTCCATCCGGCCGCGTGGCGCACGCACTCCTGCGACGCACTCCTGCGTGCCGCGTTCGCACTCATGCGAACGCCTGGTGCTTGCCAACAGCCCCTACTCCAGCAACAACGCAAATGCTTCCTTCGTTACCCGATCGGAGGTGACGCGCGTCATACAGCGGTGATCGATCGGGCACTCTCGCAAAAGACACGGGCTGCATTCCACTGGTTCGCGGACGGTCAAAGCTTTCGGACCAGTAGGCCCAGTAGCCGCCTCATCGGTTGCTCCAAACACCGCCACCGTAGGCACTCCCAAAGCGGAAGCGATGTGCATCGCTCCAGAATCGTTCGTCAAAAAAATCTCGCACCCCGCGGCCAGATCGATGAATTGCGCGAGCGTGGTTTCTCCGGCGTAGTTGATCACCGAGTGACCATCCAGCAGACCCGCGATTTCCTCGCAAAGCGGGCGTTCGCTCTTCGACCCGAACAACGCGATGGATGCGCCTCGCACGGCCGCCAGAGCCGCGGCAGTCTCGGCGAAGCGCTCTGGAAGCCAGCGTTTCGCGGTGCCGTACGCTGCGCCGGGGCTAACGCCGATGACTTTCGGTCCATCGCTGTGAGCAGGCGCCACCAGCCGAATTGCATCGCTCTCGGGGCGTTCATCCAACAAGCCACCGCGCCGCAGCAGTTCCAGATAATAGAAACGCTCATGGCGTGGAATCTCGCCGCGTTTGGGCACGGGCACAGGCCGCGTCAGCAGGAATCCGCGGCCGTCGCGATTGTAGCCGATACGCTGCGGAATTCCAGCCAGCCAGACGATCCACGCCGCCTCGAACGCATTCTGCAGCAGAATGGCGCAATCGAAACCGCGCGCCCGTAACGACCGAGCGA
>JBGPSX010000437.1:0-3567 GCA_041490325.1 Bryobacteraceae bacterium
ATGTTGCGCTCCGCAAAGCCGAGGTTCGCGCCGCGCAGGCGCAGCTTGCCGAGTTGCTGGCAGGCGCGCGGCCGCAGGAGATCCAACAAGCGCGCTCCGCGGTTGCGGACGCGAAATCTCAGCACGATCAAGCCAAAGCGGACTGGGACCGTGGCCAGGAACTCTTCAAGAATGACGACATTTCGCGGGCGCAATACGACCAATTCCGAATGCGGGAGTCTAGCAGCGCTGCCGCGCTTCGCCAGGCCGAAGAGCGCCTGGCCTTGGTGCTGGAAGGTCCTCGCAAGGAAGACATTGAAGCAGCCCGCGCACAGGTGGCTCGCGCGGAAGCGGCTGTACGAGCCAGCGAGGCGAATCGGCTGGAAGTACAGCGGCGCGAACAAGACCTGCTCGCGCGTCGGGCCGACATTGCACGCGCACGCGCACAGGTCGCTATGACGGAAACTCAGATCGGCGACACGGTGGTGAGTTCGCCCGTCGACGGAGTGGTGCTGGTGAAGTCCGCCGAGCTCGGTGAAGTGCTCGCGGCCGGTACCACGGTTGTGACTATCGGGGACCTGGATCATCCCTGGATGCGCGGTTTCATCAACGAGCGCGATTTGGGCCGCGTCAAACTCGGCCAGACCGTTGACCTCAAAACCGACTCATATCCCGGCAAAACTTATCCCGGGCGGATTTCGTTTATCGCGTCCGAAGCCGAATTCACGCCCAAGCAGATTCAGACCCGTGAAGAACGCGTGAAGCTGGTGTATCGGATCAAGATTGACGTGGACAATTCAAGTCACGAACTGAAATCGAACATGCCGGTGGACGCGGAAATTCAACTCAAGTGAGCGCCGAGCCGATCATTCACGCCATCAACCTGACACGCCGCTTCGGCGACCTGACCGCCGTGGATCGCTTCAACATCGAAGTGGCGCCTGGGGAAATTTTCGGCGTCGTCGGTCCTGACGGCGCCGGTAAGACCACCACGCTGCGTTTGTTATGCGGTCTGCTGGATCCGACAGATGGCGAAGCCTGGGTGGTAGGCCACAACGTCGCAAAAGATCTGGATGCCGTCAAGGATCAGATCGGCTACATGGCGCAGCGCTTCGGATTGTATGGCGATCTAACCGTCGACGAAAACATGCTGTTCTACGCCGAGCTGTTCGGCATTTCCAGGGCGGAACGCGAGAGTCTAATGCAGCAGTTACTCCGCATGACCCGCATGGAGCCGTTCCGTTCGCGCCAGGCCGCGAAGCTTTCGGGCGGGATGAAGCAGAAGCTGGCTCTCATGTGCACGCTGCTGCATCACCCGCGCGTTCTGTTTCTGGATGAGCCCACCAACGGCGTCGATCCGGTGTCGCGACGGGATTTCTGGGCGATTCTCTATCAACTGGTCGGCGACGGACTCACTGTGTTCGTCAGCACCGCTTATCTAGATGAAGCCGAGCGCTGCAACCGCGTGGGCTTGATGAACCAGGGCCGGTTGATCCGCTGCGAATCGCCCAAGGCTCTGAAGCGCAGTCTGGAAGAAGTCTGCTATCAAGTGGAAACCGGGAAGGCTCACGATGCCCGGGAAATTCTGCAATCGCAGCCTGGCGTGCTGACCGTCGAGCCGGCCGGCGCCAAGCTGCATCTGTTCTTGTCGCCGCAACAAACCTCCCCCGAAGCCCTCAAGAGCGTGCTGGCTGGGCGCGGTATCGTTGACGCCGAGTTTCGGCAGATCGTGCCATCGCTCGAAGACGTGTTCATCGGCGTCGTGAGAAAAGAGAGCGCGGCCAATGCCCGATAACGCAGTCGAAACCCGGGATCTGGTGAAGCGCTTCGGCGACTTCGTTGCGGTGGATCATGTCAATCTCGACGTCGCAAGAGGCGAGATCTTCGGGTTCTTGGGACCGAACGGCGCCGGTAAATCCACCACTATCCGGATGCTCTGCGGCTTGCTGCAACCGACCTCCGGAAGCGCAACTGTGGGAGGGCTCGAGCTTGCGACACAAGCCGAAGAAATAAAGCATCACATCGGATACATGTCGCAGAAGTTCTCACTGTATGACGATCTGACCGTGAACGAGAACATTGATTTTTTTACGGGTATTTACGGCGTGCCTCAAAGCCGCCGCGCCGGGCGCAAGAATTACGTGCTATCGATGGCGGGCCTGGAGGATCGCAAGAACAGCCTCACGCAGCTTCTGCCGGGTGGCTTGAAGCAACGCCTCGCGCTGGGTTGCGCGATCCTGCACGAACCGCCGATTCTCTTTCTGGACGAGCCGACATCCGGCGTGGATCCCATCGCGCGGCGCACATTTTGGGACTTGATCTATCAGCTCTCCGGCGCCGGACACACCGTATTCGTCAGCACTCACTACATGGATGAAGCAGAATACTGCCATCGCCTGGCTCTCATGTACGGCGGCCGCGTGATCGCGTTGGGGACGCCTGCGGACTTGAAACGATCGCTCCAATCCCACCACCTGCTAAATGTCGAAGTGTCCGACCTGTTGGCGAGTATGAAACTGCTCGAAAAGCTCCCAGGCAGTTCGGATGTAGCAGTATTCGGCGGCGGCCTGCACGTAACGGTCGACGACGCCTCCCGCGCGATTCCCCAGATCCGCTCCGCACTCGAACAGGCCGGCATCACCATCACAACGCTAGAACCGATCGAGCCGTCCCTGGAAGACGTCTTCGTAGCAATGATCGAACGAGAAGACAGGAAAGCTGCGTGATTCGCCGATGAGCTTCCGACGCCTAAAAGCCGTAACCAAGAAGGAGCTGTTACACATAGTCCGCGACGTCCGCAGCCTGGCGCTAGCCCTAGCCCTCCCCCTCCTGATGTTGCTCCTATTCGGTTACGCGCTCACACTCGACGTCGACCGCATCCTCACCTACGTCTACGATCAGGACCAAACGCCCGAAAGCCGCGACCTGATCGCCCATTTCCGTGGCTCACACTATTTCCAAATCGTCGACGAAGTCAATGACTACAAAACAGTCGAGCGAGGCATCGACAAAGGCACGATCCTGCTGGCAATCGTGGTCCCGAACGACTACGCCAGGCGACTGCATTCAGGTCAACAGGCGAACGTGCAACTGCTGATCGACGGCAGCGACTCGAACACCGCCGGGATCGCGCTGGGTTACGCCGAGGGCATTGTTCAAACGCACGGCGCTCAGTTACGATCGAGCGCGCAGGTCCGGCGCGGCGGTCAGCCGTTGCAAACTGCCGTGGAGCCCCGGCTGCGCGTTTGGTACAACAGCGACCTCAAGTCGAAAAACTTCATCGTGCCGGGACTCATCGCCGTCACCATGATGATCATCGCCTCCATGTTAAGCTCGCTCACCATTGCGCGCGAGTGGGAAAACGGCAGCATGGAGCAACTGCTCTCCACTCCGGTTCGCCCGCGCGAACTGGTGCTCGGCAAGCTGTTGGCCTACTTCGCGCTCGGCATCACCGACATGATCCTGTGCATGATCGTCGGCATTTTCATTTTTCAAGTGCCGTTCCGCGGAAATGTGCTGTTCCTGTTTTTCAGTTGTTGCCTGTTCCTGTTCGGCGCGCTGTCGTGGGGTATTTTCATCTCGGCCTCC
>JBGPSX010000438.1:0-3544 GCA_041490325.1 Bryobacteraceae bacterium
GCCGCCAGCTATGCATGCCGCCCCAGCAGATTTCTCCCTCGGCGGCGAGACGTTCGCCATGCGCTTCAGCTATCACGCATGCTTCGCGAAAGGTCGAGGCGATGCGCATGGTATTTGCGTCCGGATCCCGGGCCCAATCAGTTGGACTGGCCGCTGAATCGATGCGAACGATGCCGTAGCGCCGTATACCCAAATCGCGTAGTTTCCTCGCGATCCGGCAGGCTTTTCGCACCTGCGTCAGAAAATTGTGGCGTTCTGCATCGCTGCCCATGGCCGATCCACCGCCGGTCGGTGCCCAGATCGGAGCGACAACCGAACCCACGTTGAGCTTTCTCTTTGCGACCTTCTCAACCAGCACTTTCAGATCATCATCTGTCGAGTCAATCTCCACGTGCGGCGCGAACAAGAAGACATCGACGCCTTCGAATCGGACGCCGTCCACTTCGGCCGCCGCCGTGAGATCGAGCATGGTGTCGAGATCGATGGGAGGCTCGGCGTCCGGTCCCTTGCCTACCAGTCCAGGCCAAAGGGCGTTATGAATTCTGGGAAACTGGTGCAACTCAGCGCTCCACTCTGCGAGTTAGTAGAGGCTCGGCGTCGGGATTGCCGGGGCCGAAATGTTTCAGCATTACAAGCGGGCTGGACTCGCTCAGGTTTTGAATCCGCACACCTTCACGAGCCGCGTCGGCAGTGACAAACAGTTCATCCTGCGTCATCTGTCCGTAGCGGATCATGGCGGGCGTGGAGACGCTGTGACGTCCCAGCGTTCCGTAGCCTTCGGTGAGGATGAGACCGTATGCGGCGCCGTCGCGGATCGTCACCGTGCGTTGAGGGCTGACGGTCAACTCCTTAGCGGAGTAATTTGACGTTCCGTAGCTCACCCAGCGTTCGAAGTAACCGCTGTCGCGCGATTCATCGCCGGACTTTACTGGCCGCGGAAAAACGCGATTGTGTTTCGCGAACTCGGGATTCACGTTCGCGTCCCAATCGAGCATGCCGACCAGATAGTCGAGATCGTGATGATGCTCGGGAAGGACGTCTTTAACCAGCAAACTCCAGTCGATCACGCGGCCGTCGACGCAGGATTGAAACATCGCAAACACATCACTGTTGACCTGCGGTTCATAGGTGACCAGTGAGCCGGGCGCATGCAAAATGCACGGATCGATCTGCCAGCCCGTGCCCGGCTCAAGACGAAACGCGCGGGAATGGAAGAGAATTCCGTTGTCGCCTTTGTTCCAGTTTTCCAGGCAACGGCGGACATCGTCGCGCGTCGTTCCTGGCTCAAGGCCCATGAACGTGTACGGGAAATCGTTTTCGGTGAGATTGTACTGCGGCGGGAAGTAATACGATTCGGGCTTGCCACGCTGGCCAACCAGCTTCGCCTGCTCATCGGACTGGTGCATGTGATGCGGAATCGGTCCCAAATTGTCAAAGAATTTGCAGAGGAGATTCCATCCCTTTTCGGCCTCCATCACTTTGGAGCCCAGCAGCAGATCGCCCGATGTCTCGACCATGTCTTTGAGAAGGAGGCGCTTTCCACTGTCTACACGGACGTAGGTCAAACCTTCGTCATCTGGTGTTCCCGGACCATTGGACGCGTGCGTCGTCGAAGAAAACCAGCGTTCGTTGATGCCGCCGCGATGCGCGCCGCACGCGTACAGATCATCCGGATGCAGTTTCAAGCGGCCGCCGGGGATCATGAACGAGCGGGGAACCCAGCACGGCTCGAGCCGAAGCACGCCCGCTCCCGCGTCGATCGCGTCCTGAACCTGGGATCGAGTCAACGTACTATTCACAAGACTAGCAGCCATCGCACTTACTCGGGCTTCACGCTGAATGCATACAGCGTCGAGTCGTAAGTGGTGACGTAGAGCCGGCCATTGGCGATCGCCACGCCACCGAAATGGGTAAACGACGGCATGGTCTTTCCGCTTGAGAATAGCTCCTTGCCTGTTGCGGCGTCGAAGGCATAAAGGATCGCGTTGCCTACCGCGAGCTCGGCGCGTTCCTTGGAACTGAACAACGCTCCGCTCTCTTTGGCCTGCCGAACGTACTCCCCACTCGAGACTGCAAACACGACGCCATTCGCGATCACGGGCGGCTCAGGAACGTTCATGTCGCGCGACATCCAGGCCGGCGTGAGGACGGGCTGGCCATTTTTCTCTTCCACCTTGAACGCCATGATGCTGCCGTTCGGCGCAGCGCCGTTGGTAACCGGGAACGCCGGAGCCTTGGAATGCGCTGGGCCCCAGGCAGGTGCGTACACCCAACGCTCGCCCTTTTCGTCTTCCCAACTGGCGAAAGCGCCCCAAAAACCACGTCCCGCGAAATCGACATCTTCGTTTGTGTACAGAGGGCTACGGAATAGCGGCTTGCGGTGGTTGTCGCCGCCGAGCGACTTGGTATCGAGAAGATACAAGACGCCTTCCTTGCCAGAGCCGACCATCAGCTCGCGGCCTTTGAAGCTAAAGATGACGGGCGTGATGTTGCCCATGTCCAGGTCTCTTCTGGTGATCCAATCGCGATTGGCAGGAGTGTAGTAGTCGGTCAATTTCAAATCGCGCGGCGTCAGTGCAAGAAACGTATCCGCGTACTTTCCCGCAGCGGCATCGTAAGGCCCGTCTCCAGTTTCGGCGTAAACTCGTCCGTCAGCCCCAATCAATGGTCCGCCACGGCCCCAAATGCCAGCGCCCGCCGTGTCGGCTTGAAAGAACTCCACCTTCTTATCAGGACTGCCAAGATCCATGGACCAGACTCCGGACTTGGCGCCGCCGCAACCTTGCGAAGTGGAGGTGTACAGAGTACCGCTAGGCGCTGGCGGCCCACCGGGGGCGCTGCGTCCCGGACTGCTGGGCGCGTTCATAACGATCATGCTCCAGGGCTTGGAATATGGCGGCACGAATTGCTTGGGCGGAAATCGATCTTCGCCGTTGTTGACGTTGAGCGCATGCAGTCTCCCGTCGGTGGAGATCGCGTACACGGTTCTGCCCACGCCGCCCACCTGGATCACTGGGGTCGCGTTCAGGGCATTAGGGCAAAGCCAAAATGGAGTGCGCGCCGGCGCGGTCGTTTCTGTTGTGAAATGCTTCTGCCACGCGATCTTGCCGGTATCGCTGTCGACGGCGTAAAGATTGTCGGAAGCTCCGGCCACGATCACGTATTCCTTGAAACCACGCGGCGTGATCAGCTTGTCGATGATCAACGGGACAGTGAGCGAATTCAACTCCCGAGGCTCGTTTTCAAACTTGACCTTCCACTCGAGCTGCAAGTTCTTGACGTTGTCCTCGGTGAGGCTGGTCTCTTCTTTGGCCCACCCGCTTCGCTGCGGATCGCCGCCGAAGGTGAGCCAGTCGCCGGCTGACAGAACCGCGTAGGAAAGAGAAAGAAAGGCTGCCCAGCGAACAAACGTTGTCATGGCACGCTCCCACGTGATGGAAGCAGGATCGACATGCTGCCTCCTGCTTCCCTAGCAGCTTACCATTGCGGAGACTGCGACTTGCCAGCGGATGGCAGCGCGTTCTAAAACGGAAGCATACATGAC
>JBGPSX010000439.1:0-3529 GCA_041490325.1 Bryobacteraceae bacterium
CAACTCCCGAAGCCGGAAGCTCTGCCTGCACCAACCGCGTTGTTGGATGAGAGTAAGTTTGTGATGTTGTCGTCCCGTAGCGGCGCAGGTTATGACGTCCAATTAGGCGAGTGGACAGTAGCTCTGCGTCCCTTGCGCGCGCAGAATGAGACCTGCGTACAGTGCCACGTCGCAAGAGCCCTAGGTTCGAAGCCCGACATTAGGATCGGCGACGCGCTCGGCGTTGTGTCGTATGTCTATCGGTGTCTGCCGGAGAATCGCTGATCCGTGCAGCGTACAATCGGTCTGATGCCGGCGGTTTGTCCTTCTCTTGACGCGGTTCGCGATGCCCGCTTGGCCATAACGGGATCGGCAATTCGGACACCGTTGGTTCGGCTCAACGTGCAGGATGCGCCAGCCGAGATTTACCTCAAGCTCGAAAATCTTCAGCCCATAGGCTCGTTCAAGATTCGGGGCGCCACCAACGCCATCGCGCATCTGCGGCCCGACGAACTCGCCCGCGGCGTCCTAACCGCGTCGGCCGGAAATATGGCGCAAGGCGTGGCTTGGCGGGCGCGCGAACTCGGCATTCCGTGCACCGTGATTGCGCCCGACACGGCTCCAGAAACCAAAGTTCGCGCCGTGGAGCGTTTGGGGGGCCGCGTCCTGAAAGTGCCGTTCGATGCTTGGTGGCGAGCATTCGAGGAGCGAGGCTATCCGGGCGTCGATGGAACCTTCATTCACGCCTTTGACGATCTGAATGTGATGGCCGGTAACGGGACCATCGGGCTCGAGATTCTGGAGGACCTGCCGGATGTGGATGCAGTCGTAATCCCGTGGGGTGGCGGCGGACTGGCCTGTGGGATCGCGTCCGTGATCCGCGAGTTGAAGCCAACTTGCCGGATCTTCGCGGCGGAAGTCGCCACCGCGGCGCCCTTGATCGCTTCCTGGAAAGCTGGCGCGCCGCAGATGATCGAACCACAGCGGTCGTTTGTCGATGGCGTCGGCGGAAAATCGGTCTTTCCGGGTATGTTCGAGCGGGCCCAGAGGCTGCTGGACGGATCGCTGGTCGCGCAAATCGATGAAGTCGCCGAGGCCCTACGCCTGATGGTCGAGCGAAATCGGATTGTCCCGGAAGGGGCCGGCGCCACCCCCGTGGCCTGCGCGTTGGCCGGGAAGGCCGGTACTGGGAGGGTGGTTTGCGTCGTTTCGGGCGGCAATATCAACCTGGCGAGACTGATCGAGATCCTTCAGCTCCCGGAAGCCTAACTTTCTTAGGAACAAATTCGAAATTCGTTCGTCTTCACCTTAATAGGAGGCAGGATGAAGGTCGTTTTGTGCGGAATAGTGGCTCTGATGGTTCTCGGACTCGGCAGCGCCTTTGCCTACGTCCAGGACCCGGATTGGTGCTGGCACGTTCGAGCTGAAGCTCGCGAGCGCGCCAGAGAAGCGCGGGAACAGGCCCGGGAATTTCGTGACAGCCAGCGCCAGGCAGCCCAGGCGGCTCGGGAAACTGCACGAGAAGCCGGCCGGTCGGCACGGGAAGCAACACGCGAAGCGGTGCGCGAGATGCGGCATGCCCAGCGCGAAGCGATACGCGAACGGCACGAGTTCGCCCGGGAACGTTCGCAGGAGTTTCGAGAACGCATGCGTGAACACCGCGAAGAGATGCGCGAATGGAGCCGAGAGTTCCGTCGCCAATTCGACCGAGTGTTCTAGCAGAATTGGGGGCAGGATCGGATTTCCGCCGGCTGAAATCCCAACCATGACAGAATTTCCAAGGCGGAAACTCCGTGCCTGTACCCAATTCTTCCATATGACCCTCGCCAAGGGCCGCTAGTTGCTATCTCTGGTACATGACCTTCCCGCCGACGATCGTGTAGTCCACCTTCGCCGTGGGAATCTGATCGTCCGGGATTGTCAGGATATCTTTCGACAGCACCGTCACGTCGGCCAGCTTGCCCACTTTGAGCGACCCCTTGACGGTCTCTTCGAACGCTGCGTAAGCATTGCTCACGGTATAGGATCGCAGCGCCTCCATCCGGCTCATTTTTTGATCCCCGAAAAATACGCTGCCGTCCTTTAGCTTGCGAGTTACCGAAGCATAGAAGCACGCGATCGGGTCGACATCCTCCACCGGCGTATCGGTTCCGTTGTTGACCACTGCTCCCGACTTCATGAGCTTCTGCCAGACGTAGGCGCCTTCCTCGGCGCGCTTGGCTCCCAGCCGCGCGAACACGTACGGCGCGTCCGAAGTGCAATGGATGCCTTGCATCGATGCAATCACACCCAGCTTCGCGAAACGCGGGATATCGGCCGGATCGATGTGCTGCGCGTGTTCGATGCGCCATCGCAAATCCCGCTTGTCCGGGTGTGCTTTGAACGCAGCCTCGTACGTGTTCAGAACTTCGCGATTTCCACGATCGCCAATAGCGTGAATGCAGAATTGGAAACCGTTCGAGATCGCAAGCTCTGCCGTCTTGCGAATGTCGGCGAGGTCCTCGGTATTCATGCCGCTGCTGGTTGGTAGATCGCTGTACGGCGCCAGCAGCCAGGCGCCGCGCGATCCGAGCGCTCCATCGATCTGGCGCTTGATGGCTCGCACGGTAAGGTGATCGTCTCCGGCGCCGACGATGTAGTACTTCTTCAGATTCGGCTCGAGCTGCGTATTGGATTGCCGCAGCATGACCCAGAGACGCAGCCCCAGTTCGTTCGTCTCAGCCAGGCTTTTCAGCAGGTCGACAGTCGCCATCGGCGAGCCAGCGTCCTCAAACGTCGTGATGCCTTTCGACAAACATTCTCGAACTGCCAGATCCACTTGCTTGCGGGACGCGGCCGCGAGATCGGCGGCAGGCAGCTTCGAGCGGTAGGCATCCAACGCTCGGCCGACCAAGGTCTGCGCCCGTTCGTTCAGCAACCCGGTCGGATTACCCTGCGGATCTTTGAGAATTTCTCCGCCCGGCGGATTGGCGGTATTCTTGTCGACCCCGGCGAGCCGTAGCGCTTCGGCGTTTGCGAATCCAGCATGACCGCTCGCGTGCGTCAGCCAAACCGGATTGTGCGGAGAAACCTTGCTCAGCGCATCGTGAACGGGAAATCCTTGCACATTCGGCTCAGGCGTTTTGTCCCACTTGGCTTGATGAAAGCCGCGCCCCAGAATCCACGCGCCGGGTTTGGCTTCCTTCGCCGCGGCGGCCACCATGGCGACAATCTCGTCCCAATTCTTGACATCGCGCAAATTTAAGACCATCTTCGAGGAACCCAGGCCCATGAAATGCCCGTGACCTTCGATCAGCCCTGGAATCGCAAGCCGTCCAACGAGATCGACCACTTTGGTCGACGGCCCAATTTGGGCCTGCAACTGCTGATTCGAGCCCAGAGCGACGATCTTGCCGTTGCGCGCGGCCAGCGCCTGCACCTGCGGTGAACCGGGCTCCATGGTCACGATTTTTCCATTGCGAAGAACCAGATCCGCCGGCTCAGCATGCAGCGCGGCAGCGGTCAGAGACAGCGCAAAATAGAGACGACTAGGCTTGAGAAACGTCAAACA
>JBGPSX010000440.1:0-3521 GCA_041490325.1 Bryobacteraceae bacterium
CGCCTGAGCGTTTCGCTTCGCAATGAAGCCGGCAGTGAACCGCCAGCTCCGAACCGTTGGGTCGTGCTGTGGCAGGACTGGGCAGAGATTGTCTTACCCGCCGCGATGGGCGTGGCTGTCTGGCTGTTGTTCAGCGCCAGATAGTTTGGGTCCCGATCGGACAAATCGACGCCGTGCAAATCACAGCCGCTATGTCTGGCCCGCTACCAACGGGACTGTGAAAAAATCGATCCCACAAAGCTTCACCAACGGAAGCGTTCTGTGGGTTGACCTGAATGTTGGTCAGATGTTGGAAACCGCTTCCTTTGGTCGCGGCTCGGCTAGGGACTACAGCCGCTAGCCGTGACCAAAGGGAGTGTTGATTGGCCGGCGGCCCACCGATACAAATGAAGAACGGTCGCATGGTGGCGAATAAATGGCGAATTTGAGGCCGTTCTTCAGGGGAGCGGTTTCCAATAATCGTCTGGTGGGATGATTTTTCAAAATCCCCAAGGGAGCCGGTAGCTCAGGACTTAACGCCGCTTAACGCCGCTCAAATCCGCACATACTGCGCCGATGAGTCCCTGGTGGACCGCCGCCGAGAGCCTCGCATCGAGACCTACCAAACCGTAAGACTGACACCCCTTTGCCAAGGCGGACATGCGATCGCTGCGCATGCGATCGAGCTTTCCAGCCATGGTATGCGTCTGGTTCTGGAACACCCGATTGCGGTCAATACCGTCGTCAAAGTGCAGGCCGCCGACTGGATGGTCTTGGGCGACGTTTGCTATTGCCGCCTGGAAAGGTCCCATTACAAGGTGGGGCTTGCGCTGGAACAGGCGTTGATGGGGTTACGGGAGATTTCCGAGTTCAAGCGCGAGTGGTGCGACGAAACCGACCGTGTGTTGCTCCCGCATTGACGCTTTTCTAATCGCCGCGAACATAGCCCAGCAGCCGGTTCCGCAGCTTGGCCGCTGTGCCTGAATCCGGCGCCACGATCAGCACCGTGTCGTCGCCGGCTAGAGTGCCTACCACTTCCGGCCATTCCATTTTGTCGAGCGCTACCGCCAAGGCATTCGCATTCCCGGGGGAAGTCCGCAGCACCAGCAGATTCTGAGCCACCCGCGCGTCCTGCAGCAGTTCAGCGGCGACCGCCGGCAGATCCGGTCCGGCCGAAGGCGGAGTCAAGTGGCGGTAACCTTCCGGGGTCTTGAGCAAACCCAATTCTCGAATGTCTCTGGAGAGCGTGACCTGCGTGGTTTGAATTCCGAAGCTATCCTTCAATTCGCGCGCCAGATCTTCCTGAGTCAAGATTCGTTTGGCGCGAATCAGCTTCAGGATCTGGCCTTGCCGGAAGGTCTTGTTCATCGGCGTAGCGCTTGGAGGCGCGCCTCGGCTTCATCTAACGCTGCAGCCACTGCCTTCGGGCCGGTGCCGCCGGCGAGTTCGCGTGTTTGAAGGCCTTCATGGGAACGCAAGTACCGCGCGATGTCGGGCGTCAGTGCCGGATCGAAGCGAGCCAGCGCGTCCACGTCCCAATCAGCGGGTTTCTTCGAAGCGCGGATGCTCTCGAGCACCAGGCGACCCACCAGTTTGTGCGCCTGGTGAAAGGGCATGCCGTAGCGCGCCAGCGCATCGGCCAGATCGGTAGCCACTGCCCAGCTTTCTTCAACAGCGGCCGCGGGACGCGCGGGATTCAAACGCGCGCTATCCAGCACCACGCGCGCCATTTCAAGCGAGCCGCGCAACTGATCGGCGGCGTCGAAGATGCGCGGCTTGTCCTCCTGCATGTCGCGATTGTAAGTCATCGGCAGTCCCTTCATGGTCAGGAACAGGGCCGTGTAATCGCCGAATACTGCGCCGCATTTTCCGCGGATCAGCTCGAGGGAATCGGGATTTTTTTTCTGCGGCATGATGCTGGAACCGCTGGTCACGCTGTCGTCGAGTTCCAGCCAGCAGTACTCTTCGCCCGAGTAGAGAATCCAGTCCTCGGCCAGCCGGCTCAGATGCAGCATCGTCATGGAGGCGGCGTGCAGAAAATCGAGCGCAAAGTCGCGGTCGCCTGAGACGTCCATCGAATTTCGCGTGATGGTTGAAAAACCAAGGTCGCGCGCGACGGCCTCGCGATCGATCGGAAAGCCGGAGCCGGCCAGCGCGCCCGATCCGAGCGGCATCACGTTCACGCGGCGGCGGGCGTCTTCCAGGCGCTCGAAGTCGCGCGCGAACATCTCGAAATAAGCGAGCAGGTAGTGGGCCCACAGCACCGGTTGCGCGCGGCGCGTGTGGGTGTAACCCGGCACGATGGCATCGGGATTGCGCCTGGCGGCGGCCACCAGCGAAGACATCAGATCGAGCATTAAATCGGACGATGCATCGATCTCCTCGCGTAGCCACAGCCTGAGATCGAGCGAGACCTGATCGTTGCGGCTGCGTCCAGTGTGGATCTTGTCAGCCAGTCCGCCCACCTTATCCCTGAGCTTGCGGATCACCAGCGTATGCACGTCTTCGTCGGTGGCGCCTTCGAAGAAGCTGGCCTGTTTGGCATCGCCGCGGATCTGTTCGAATGCGGCGATCAGACCCGCGCATTCGTCGGCAGAAAGAATGCCGGCCTGATGTAAGGCTCTGGCGTGGGCCTGGGAGCCGCGGCAATCGGCATCGAGCAGGCGTTGATCGAAGTGCAGCGAGCCGGAAAAGCGCTCGAATACTTCGGACGGCCCGCCCGCAAACCTGCCGCCCCAGAGCTTCATTTCGCTTGCTTTGCAGCTTGCTTGGAAGCTTGAGCGCGGACTTTAATCGGCAGTCCGATCAGGTTAATGAAGCCTTGCGCGTCCTTCTGATCGTACTCGGCGCCCATGGTGAAGCTCGCGATGTTCAGCGAATAGAGGGAATAGGGCGACTTGCGGCTAACCGGTTCGATGTTGCCTTTGTATAAACGCAAAGTTACTTCACCAGTGGTGGTCTGGCTGGTCGCGTCGAAGAACGCATCCAGTGCCTCGCGCAGAGGCGTGAACCAGAGGCCGTTGTAAACCATTTCGGCGTAATCGAGCGCCAGCTTTTGTTTGTAGTGCAGCGTGTTCTTGTCGAGCGTCAGCGACTCCAGCTCGTGATGCGCATAGAGGATCAGTGTTCCTCCCGGCGTTTCGTAACAGCCACGCGACTTCATGCCCACGAAGCGGTTCTCCACCAGATCGACGCGTCCGATTCCGTGCTCAGCGCCGATCTTGTTCAGCGTCTCGAGCAGCTTCACCGCCGACGCCGGACGTTGGCCATTCACCGACACGGGCGTGCCGTTTTCGAATCCAATGGTGACTTCGGCTGGTTTGTCGGGGGCCTCCTTGGGACTGCGCGTCAGCATCCAGATTTCGTCCGGCGCCGCATTGGCCGGATCCTCGAGCGCGCCACCTTCGTGCGAAATATGCCAGATGTTTCGGTCTCGACTGTAGATCTTGGTGGTGGTCTGCGAGATCGGAACATTGTGTTTCGCCGCGTAGTCGATGGCGTCTTCGCGCGACACGATATCCCACTCACGCCAGGGAGCGATC
>JBGPSX010000441.1:0-3520 GCA_041490325.1 Bryobacteraceae bacterium
CGCCGTAGCAAGGCGCGGCGTGTAGCAAAGGACCGACGCGACAACATGCGCTGGGAGCTGGACAACCCCATGCGGCGTAAAAGCCCGGGGCGTCGCGTCTTCGACCGGTTACTGCACGCGCTGCACGCGCTGGATCGAACGCTAAAAAAATAGCTTGGTATTCGCGATTACCGATAGCGGTTTAATCAGCCCCCCCCTTCGCTTTTGGCCGAATAAAAGAAATGGATCCAAGGTGCAGGGGCGGAGCCGCGTGCAATTAACTTTTCAAATTGTGCGTGGAGGGCATACTGTTAAACACCATGATGCGAAGCGATTACATACGTGGCCATGTATTTCAGAATGCATGCAATTCCGCCCAAAAATCCACACATCATCACAAAATAAGTCCAATCCAATAAATGTTCCGTCCATTTTTTATTAACCGGAATCCAGAAAATATCGGCTTCCTTCTTCCAAGAAAGCTTGACCCATTTGGCGGAGAAAAATAAATAAAGAATTCCCGAAAAGATCGAGGCACCCAACAAACCCCATCCCCAATAAACATATTTATCAACGACATCGATAATTGCCTTATCGCCTCCAACCGCCAGAATATTTTTCAAGAAAAATATGGGAAGCATCAAGGAAGCGGTCGATAGACTGATAACAAGGCCCGCAGCTTTTTGATATCTGTCATTAACGTCTATCTTCCATTGTTCAGGAGCAAACTCCTTTTTCTTTATCACCTTTATTGTAGGTCTATCGGTCATTTTCTCCTCCTTGAAAAGACTAAATTTTCAAAAATCCTTCGGCGATGAAGCCCTCGCCGCGAGATAGGCGCCGACAACAATCAACAACCCCCCTACCCACTCCCTTACCGTCACCACTTCATCCGTTAGCAACCGCTGCGAAACAGCCCCGGCGACAAGCTCGATCAGCGCGATCACCGCCGAGCGATGCACCGGCATGTGCGTCACGCCGTATTGCACCAGCACCGTCATCAGCAGGATACCGAACACACCGAGCGCTGCCGCGCCGGCGAAGATGGAGCCGGACGGGTGCGGGACGGGCAAGGAAAAGACCGCGATCATGATGACGCCGACGATCACGACGCCGGCCCAGACGGACAGCGCCTTGGCGGCGATGGAAACCTCCTGCACCTTGCGCACAATTACGTTGGATAGCGCGAACGCGAAGCCCGAGGTGAGCGCCATCCAGTCGGCCTTGCCCTGTGGCCATGGCGCGCCGAGGATGGGGTTCCACAGCATCAACAGCGCGCCGCTCATGGCGATGACGAGGCTGGCGAAACCCACGCGCGTGATGCGTTCGTGCAGGAAAGCCCAGCCCATGAGCGTGGCCCACAGCGGCGAAAGATAAAACAGCAGCAGCACGCGCAGGATGTTGCCTTCCAGCACCGCCTCGACGAAGGCGATGTTGGTCCAGCCGGCAGCGAGCATCAGCAGCGCCAGCATCCCCGGGCTGCGAGTGAATTCCGGGATGGTCTTGGCGGTGCGCGGCAGGCTCGCGACCAGCGCCGCGCCGTAGAGCGTGAGCGTGAGCCAGATGCCGCCCAGACCGCCGCTCTCGAGCAGGCGCATGGGATACCAGATCACGCCCCACAGGCTGGCGCCGATCAGCATAGCGACAACGGGGTAATATCGCGGCTCGTCGTTGGATGGCATCAGGCGCTTCCCGTATAATTCTTTTTTTCCTAAAACCCGAACAACATGAATTCCCGGCTCGCGAGCTTACAACCCTATCCCTTCCAACGGCTCGCCCAGCTCGTCCACGGCCTCACTCCGCCCGCCGGCAAGGCGCCGATCCGGCTGTCCATGGGCGAGCCGCAGCATGCCGCACCCGACTTCGTTTTGGAAGCCCTGAAGCATAACCTCGCCGGGCTGTCGAATTACCCGACGACCAAAGGCTCGGTGGAGTTGCGCCAAAGCATGTCCGCCTGGGCCACGCGCCGGTTCAAGCTCGACAAGATCGCGCTCGACCCCGAGCGGCATGTATTGCCCGTCGCCGGCACGCGCGAGGCGTTGTTTTCGATCGCACAGGCCGTCATCGACCGGCGCGTGAATTCGCAGCGGCCAGCCGTGGTCATGCCGAATCCGTTCTATCAGATCTACGAAGGCGCGGTACTGCTGGCCGGTGCCAAACCGTATTTCATGAACGCCGTGGAGGAGAACGGCTACCGCGCGGACTTCGCGCAAGTGCCGGAGGAAATCTGGCAGAAGGTACCGCTGGTTTACATCTGCTCTCCCGGCAATCCGACGGGAGCGGTCCTGACCCGCAACGATCTCGCCGGCCTGATCGAACTGGCGCACAAGTACAATTTCATCATCGCCGCGGACGAATGTTATTCCGAAATCTATTTCGACGAGGGAAAACCGCCGGTCGGGCTACTGCAGGTGGCAAATGACCTCGGCATCCGGGATTACCAACACTGCCTCGTGTTCCACAGCCTGTCGAAGCGCTCCAGCCTGCCGGGACTGCGTTCCGGTTTTGTCGCCGGCGACGGCGCGGTGCTGGAACAATATCATCAGTACCGCACCTACCACGGCTGTGCCCTGCCGCCGCCGACGCAGGCGGCCAGCCAGGCGGCGTGGAACGACGAGGCGCATGTGCGGACCAACCGCGCCCTGTACCGCAGCAAGTTCGACGCGGTGCTGAAAATCCTGAAACCGGTGCTGGACGTGAAAAAACCCGAGGCTGGCTTTTACCTCTGGCCGCATCTGCCTCAGGACGACGAGACCTTCGCGCGCGAGCTGTACGCGCGCGAAAACGTGCTGGTGCTGCCGGGAAGCTACCTGTCGCGCGCGACCGAGGACGGCAATCCGGGCAAAAACCGCGTGCGCATGGCGCTGGTGGCGCCGCTGGCCGAGTGCATCGAGGCCGCACAGCGCGTCCGAAATTATGTAGAATCGTTAACTTGACGCTCTGGAATGGACGCAAAGGGTCCAGAGAACGCAGAGATTTTGTTCAAAATCATTAAATCTTTGCGCCCTTTGCGCCTCTGCGAACTCCGCGTTGTTTCCAGAGCGCCGCTGACACAGGAACACTACAGGGAAATACCATGAGCGACATACTGTCCACCATCAACGAGGCCTTTGAACACCGCGGCGCGATCACCCCGCGCAATGTGGACACCCACGTCAAGGACGCGGTGCACGAGGCTATCAACCTGCTGGATACCGGCAAGGCGCGCGTGGCTGAGAAGAAGAACGGCAAGTGGCTCGTGAACGAATGGCTGAAAAAAGCGGTGTTGCTCTATTTCCGCATCGAGGACAACAGTTTTATCAAGGGCGGCTATACCAACTACTACGACAAAGTGCCGTCCAAGTTCGCGGACTACAACTCCAAAAACTTCCGCGAAGGCGGCTTCCGCGTGGTGCCGCTGGCGGCGGTGCGCAAGGGTGCCTATATAGCGCCGAGCGTGGTGCTCATGCCCTCTTACGTGAACATCGGCGGTTACGTGGACGAAGGCACCATGGTGGACACCTGGGCCACGGTCGGCTCCTGCGCCCAGATCGGCAAAAAC
>JBGPSX010000442.1:0-3516 GCA_041490325.1 Bryobacteraceae bacterium
ACCTAGGGCGACGATCTGGATTGGAACGGCGACCGATCCCTACCAGCCGGCTGAGCGGCGCTACGGGATCACACGGCAGATTCTGGAAGTTTGCTCGTCTGAACGGCGCTTCGATTACGGCATTACGACCAAATCGGATCTGATCGCACGCGACGCAGAACTGCTGGCGAAAATCGCGCGCGCGAACGCCGTACGCGTGCACCTGACCATCACCACGCTGGATGAATCGCTGGCGCGGGTGCTGGAGCCGCGCGCTCCACGGCCAGCCCTTCGTCTGAAGGCTGTCCGTAAGCTGAGCGAGTTGGGCATTCCCGTATCCGTTCTCGCGCACCCGATCATGCCGCTCATCAATGACAGCGAGCAGAGTATCGATCGGATCTGCGCCGCGGCCGCTGAGAATGGGGCCTCAGCTTTTAGCGCCGCGCCGTTGTTTCTGCAGCCCTGCGCCCAGAAGGTATTCTTTCCATTCCTCGAAGAGCGCTTCCCGCACCTGGTGCGAAAATATCGCGAACGTTTCGAACGGAACGCCTACCTCAAAGGCGAGTATCCTGAGTTGCTGAAAGAACGCGTTCGAAAGATCCGGGCACGCCACAAGCTAATGCCGCGCCAGGGGCCGGAATGGCCGGAAGACGACCAATTGGACCTCTTCACGACGTCCTGATTCCGGTACTTTTTCGACTTTACAACACAAAGTAGTTACAGTATAATCCCAGCATGGCCTCCGTTCAGTCGATTCGCAGTCCTCGCCCTGAAACGGTTTCGTTGCACACCCACGCGATGGATAACCTGCGGTTCATCCGGGAAACGATGGAACGCGCTGGCTCGTTCACGGCCGTCCCGGGCTGGGGCGGATTCGCGATGGGCGTGAGCGCGCTGGTTGCGGCCGCGATCGCCGCGCGCCAGTCGACGCCGGATGCCTGGCTTGCGACCTGGCTCTTCGAAGGATTTTTCGCCATCGCTCTCGGAGCGCTGGCCATGAAGCGCAAGGCGGATTCCGCGCAAGTGCCGATGCTCTCGGCTCCCGGGCGCAGATTTGTGCTGAGTTTCGCGCCGCCTCTTCTAGTGGGTGCGCTGCTCACCATCGTTCTATATCGCGCCGGACTTTCGGGCGCGATCCCCGGAACCTGGCTGCTGCTTTACGGCACCGGCGTCGTCACGGGAGGAGCATTCTCAGTCCGTATTGTTCCGGTGATGGGCCTGTGCTTCATGCTGGTTGGCGCCATCGCTCTATTCTGCCCGCTCTCGTGGGGCACGACATTTCTCGCGACGGGATTCGGAGGTCTCCATCTCATTTTTGGACTGATCATTGCCAGGAGGTACGGTGGCTAAACAAAATACGGCCCGCAAAGATTCGCCGGCTGATAAGCCCGTTGGAACGCGCGCGCTGGCCGGCGGCAAGACCCTGCCCGATCTCGATCGGCTGATCCACGAGCGTATGCGCCTCGGCATCGTAAGCGCGCTGGCGGCGAATCAAACCCTGACCTTCAACGAACTAAAGAAGCTGCTGAAGACCACCGATGGAAATCTCAGCGTGCATGCGCGCAAGCTCGAAGAGGCGAATTACATCGCCTGCACCAAGTCGTTTGAGGGCCGCATGCCCAAAACCGAGTATCGCTTGACGGATTCAGGACGCCGCGCGCTGGAAAGGTATCTCAATCACATGGAAGCTCTGATCCAAGCTATGCGGGAGCTTTAGTCGAGTTTTTTTGAACCCATACTTTATGCAACAAAGCACTTCTAATTCGCTCCATGCCGCCATTATCATGGATGGCAATGGACGATGGGCCACCTCGCGCGGACTTCCGCGCATCGCCGGTCACCGCGCCGGGGCTGAGGCTTTGCGCCGCACGGTGGAAGCGGCGCCGGATCTGGGCGTTGGCACGCTCACGGTGTACGCATTCTCCTCCGACAACTGGCGCCGCCCTCCGACGGAAGTGTCCGCTCTGATGAAGATGTTTCACAGCTACCTGGGCCGTGAGAAAGCTAAGTGCATCGAGAACAGTGTTCGCGTTTCGATCATCGGACGGCGCGACCGTCTTCCGCGCTTGCTGCTCCCAGCCATCGAAGCGTGCGAGCGGGAGACCGCGCCGGGACAGAAGCTGCACCTTCGCCTGGCAGTGGACTACTCCTCGCGAGACGCAATTCTTCGCGCGGCTGAGAAGCTCAGAGGGAAAGGAACTCGGGACGATTTTTCGGCGGCGTTGGGTGGCGAGGAAGTGGATCTTGTGATTCGCACGGGAGGCGAAAAGCGTTTGAGCGATTTCCTGCTGTGGGAATCGGCTTACGCCGAACTCGTGTTTACTGCAGTGATGTGGCCCGACTTCGGAGCGCGCGACCTGGAGGCTGCGGTATCGGAATTCAGGTCGCGCGAACGCCGTTTCGGCGCGGTTCCTAAAACCGCGTTGGCCTAGGCGCGATAACCGCTCAATCGGTGGTTGGTTCCGGTTCGAAATTCTTCACCTGATTGGCTTGCAGCGGTATCACGGTAAGCGTGAGAACTTTGACCACCGGATCCTTGCCCGTGTAAAAGATCTGCGTCGCCCAGTCGCGGGACGGATTCCAACGAGCGATGGCGGCGAAGTCGAACCGCGCCCCGCTGGCCGTTTCCACGCGAGTCGAAACGTGAAAACTCTCAACCGAAGAGTCCGCGGTGGAGACGCTGATCATCACGCCCGAGACCAGGAATCGTTCCGGCGCCGTTAGGGGTTCCACTAGTGCCGGCGGCGGGTTCAGCGGCATCAGCGCAGCCGATATGCCATCGCGCACCAGAATGCGGCCCATCGGAATTTGTTGTGCGCTGGCAACAGTCGCCGCCAGGAGCGGGAGCGCAAGCCATAGCCTGAACATAAGACATCTCCATTCGTTAGCCGGTCTTCATTGGATATAGCGTGACATCCATGAAAATTGCCTCACCGGCCACGACTACCGCCTAAGCGACGCTCGGATAAGATAGAAAAGACCTGTCTTAGCCGACCCCCGCCATGCCCCACGACGCGCCCGTTCCGAGCGAAATCACCAAGCTGCTGCAGCGTTGGAAAGAAGGCGACCGGCAGGCCCTGGCAAGTCTTGCCTCGCTGGCCTATGACGATTTGCACGCAATCGCGACCGGTTACTTGCGACGCGAAGCCGCCGGCCACACCTTGCAAGCCACGGGATTGGTCAACGAACTCTATCTGCGCCTGGCCAAAGTCCGGGGAATTGAGCTAGCCGACCGGCGTCACTTCTTTACGTTCGCCGCCCAACTGATGCGCATGATCCTCATCGATTACGCCCGCAAGTCACGCGCGCTCAAGCGTCCCGGGGCCACCGTGCGCATCCCGCTGCACGAAGAGATGGCTTGGATTGACGCTTCCAGCGAGGAAATGCTGGCGCACGTTACCAGGCCGAGACCGGTCAGACGCAAGAGGCCGCCGCGCAAGTACTCGAAGCCATGCCGGCGCTTCGCAAGGGCTATCCGGCGGGATCGTTCAATCTGTGGAGTCCGTTGACCACGGTCGCGCACGTCCTCGATCTGGC
>JBGPSX010000443.1:0-3514 GCA_041490325.1 Bryobacteraceae bacterium
ACTCGTTCGGGTAGCGAGCCATCCAGCTTCGATAGGCATTGACAGTGAATTCGCCGGGCAAGGCCTGTGCGCGAATCACAGTGAGAATTCGCTCGAATGCTTTCCAGGATTGCTGCTGACCAACCGGCGTCCAACGTTCGGAAGCCGCCGCGGGCACCTTTGCCGCCGTCTCGAGCGCTGCAATTTCATCGCGTGGCCGGATGCGCCGCTTGTAGAAATCGGCCAGGTCCGTGGTAGCGGAAAACTTGTTGGTTGCCAATTGCGCGGCCTTCTTCCAATCGTTCTCGGCGGCGTTGAAGTCGAGTTGCTGCTCATTTTCCCGAGCGCGTAAAGCGTAAAGGTCCGCGTCGGACGGCGAGGTCGCGATCAGCCTCGCGAGTTCGGAAACTGTTTCTTTCGGAGGCCGGCGTACTTCGATGGCGCCAGCCGGCAAGGACACGGCGCGGAAGAATACAGCTTCGAGGCGGTTGGGAGACGCGATGTCTTGAATCCAGCGAGCGAGCTCCGCGTGTAGAGCGACGCCGGCAAATGCGATTGCTACGAATCCGATGAAGAGGACGACGTGACGCACGCACTCATGCGAACACTTGCGTCGGTGAAGAGAAAACCTGCGTTCACACGATTGTGAACGCGGCACGCAGGAGTGCGTGCGCCACGGCCACAACCTAAGGCGCCACTTCAATGGACACCTCCCGGCTGCCGATGTTGTGCGCGAAATCTTCGGCGGTGACTGTCAGCACATACTTGCCTGCCGCGAGATTGGACGGGATCATCATCTCGCCGGTGTTGGACGCCATGGCCGCGTTCCAGCGCAGGTAAACCGGCTGCGCGCCATACAACCTCGCTACCACGGTGCGCGTGGTTTCTGAAGCGCTCACTCGCAGCCGCATCGCCTCGCCGCGATGGAAGCGGTTCTTATCCAGCTTCACCTGGACCAACGGCGGCTTACTGGCGATGATGAAGCTCTTCGCCTCCCGGTAAACGTGACCAGCGCGATCGCGAAGAATCAGCCGCACCCTATAGGAGCCGTCTTCCAAATCCGTGGGCGCGAGGAATCGCGTTTGCCAAGTATCCTCTTCCGAGAGATAGCGCAGCGCTTTGACCGGACCGAATGGAAACAGAGCGGTGACGGAAACGATAGACTTGTCCGTCTTGATCCGCAACACCGGATCGCCGGGCCGGATCAATCTTGGCCGCAGCAGCGCGCGCGGCGCCGCCAGGAATGATGTGTACGGCGTGACGAATTTGTACTTGCGCGCCAGCCGGATGATCTCGTCGATGGTGGCCTGATCCTCACCGTCGCGCTCGATCTTCTCGAGCAGCGCATCCACGCGCGCCTTGGCCCACAAGCGCGGCAGATCGGGATGCTGAGCTTCCTGGGCTGGGAGACTAGCTGTTGCGCGCGCCTCCATCGCCTTGCCATCGCGCGTCCCGCGAGCCGTAAATGTTACCCGCTGCGCAGGCCTCTGATACTGCCCGACCCAATTCTTCATCGACCCCGGGAACGTGCTGTCATCGAGGGAATAAACCAGCTCCACGCTCGCCGCCGGTGCGACGGTGAGTTGTAGGCCTTCCACCGGCTGGCGTCCGATCTTCGCCAGAAACGCGTTCAACTTGAAATCGGCGGGTTCAGTGGAGCGCACCCATTCCACCACGCCATCATTGCGCGCCAGCATCCGAAGCAGCGGCATGTTGGCGTTGTCACCCACCGCGTATACATAAGTGCGTGGCCGCTGGTTGGCAGGTTTCTGCTTCCATTTCGCCGCATAAGACGCAGCTAGCTTGCCGTTCTGCAATGTGCCGCGCGTCGATTCGCCGTCGCTCAACAAAACCAAATAGGTCTCAGGACCACTCTGCGCCAACGCCGCGTCCAGAGCTTTCTCGAGATCGGTGCCGCCGCGCAGCCGGCTTCCACGAATCATCGCTAGCGCTTTCTCAATCTGATCGGGAGAAGCGGCAACCGGATTCGGAGAGAACGGCGTAACACTGGTGTTGAAAAGTAGCAGATTGAATCGATCGACCGGCTTCAAGGCGTGCAACAAACGCTCCAGCGCCTGAAAATTACGGTCGAGCTTCTCCCATTGCATGGACAGCGAATTGTCGAACAGCGCGATCACGGTCTTGGCCGGCGCGGCCACGTTGCTGGCCCTTCCGCCCGTGCCGATTAGCGTGGACGCCTCGAAGAAACCCGGCTCCTGCACCGCGGGCGTCGATGGAGCATCGGTTTCGGTGGGATCCGGAGGAGGCGGCAGAGGATCGCGATGCGTCAAGACTTCCAGATGATCGCCCGCGCTCGGATCGAGACTCCACTTCACCGCAAAATCCTCAGTGAAGGCGACGTTGCGGCCGTCAAACTCGGCCCGAACGTGATGCGCGTTTCGCTCGCGAATCTGCGCTACGTACGTCTTGCTCGCAATCTGGAAATCGCGCAGCGCATGCGCCGAGTTCAGCTCCAGTTTGATCGAGAGGCGTCCAGCCGTCTGCGCCCGATAAGCATCCGGCCGCAATGGAATGGCAAGCAGAGACTCAAACTGTTCCACCGGCACGTCTTCTTGATACTCGATCTCGAGCCGCTTCGATCCGTACGCAGGGATGGGCACGATGCGCGCGCTGAATACCGCGCTGCGGCTGGCTTCATCGATATCGCGTTCGCCCTGCTGCAGAAGGCCGGGATCGATGGCCTGCATTTTGGCCTGCTGGTAAATCTCTTCCGCGCGACGCCGCTCCAGGATCACGCCGGGAATACGCGTAACGTCATCCCAGACGGCGAAGTCAGACACGATCGTGCGGCCGGGCAATGCAAAAATATAGTTGCCTTCCAGCACTGACCCTCGATGACTGGCGAAGATCTGGCGCACCGACACGCGCGCATGGCCGTTGTCGATGTGGATGTCGATCAACATCTCTTCCAGCGACAGCCAAGTGGAATCGGGCTGCTTCTTGTCACCCGGCAGCAGCACTCCGGCATCGCCGAACGCGATCGGCGCAAGCACGAGACTCGCGACCAATAAACCCGCTGCTCTCATTGACGAAATAACTCCCCTTCAGCGATCCGAACCAGTCCATTGTCGGTGCCCGCATAGAGATATCCGTTGCCTGCGGCGACTGCGGTGACATTGAGAGAAGGGAGTCCCGCGGTACGAAATGTCCAACGTCCCGAGCCGCGATTGTAAACCGCCAACCCTTTGCCGAGCGTCCCGGCGTATACCGCGCGATCCGTCACCAGCATGGCATTGGGGTTGATTTCGGACGAACCCTTCCAATCGGCGAACGCCGACCAGCGGCCCGTGGAATCATACTTCAGCACTCCCGCGCCGTAGGTGCCGATGAACCATTCGTTCGCAACTGGAACGATGGCGGTTATCCAATTGTGCTTCAGTCCCGAATTTGCGGTTGTGAAGTTCGCGCTGACGTTTCCCGAATCTAGGATCGATAACCCGCCCAGCGTACCGGCCAGCAGTCGCGAGCCGGACGCTGCCAGAGCGTAGACATGATTGTTCACCAGGCCGTGAAA
>JBGPSX010000444.1:0-3513 GCA_041490325.1 Bryobacteraceae bacterium
GCGACACTATGGGCGAGATGCGCGTCCCCGCCGACGCTCTCTACGGCGCCCAAACGCAGCGGGCAGTCGAAAACTTCCCTATCAGCCGTTTGCGCTTCCAACGAACATTCATCCGCGCCCTGGGTCTTATCAAAAGCGCAGCAGCGCGTGTGAACGGGCGCCTGGGCCAGCTCCCATCCGATCTCGCCACCACTATTGAGAAAGCCGCCGATGAAGTCGCCGCTGGCAAGCACGACGATCAATTCGTAATCGACATCTTTCAGACCGGCAGCGGCACTTCGACCAACATGAACGCCAACGAAGTGATCGGACGCCTGGCGAAAGCTCATCCCAACGATCACGTAAATCGGGGCCAGTCGAGTAACGACGTCATTCCGTCGGCGATTCATGTTGCAGCGGCGCTGCTGGTGCACGAGGATCTGTTCCCGGCCATGGCGGGCTTGGCAGTGTCGTTGCGCAAGAAGGCTGAGGAATTCAAAGACATCGTCAAAATAGGCCGCACGCACCTGCAGGACGCAGTCCCGATGTTGCTCGGACAGGAATTCTCCGGCTACGCCGCACAAGTGGAACAGTGCTCGCGTCGGATTCGCGCCGCTCTCGAGGGCATCTTCGAGCTTCCGCTCGGCGGCACCGCTATCGGGACGGGATTGAACGCGATCCCAGGTTTCGCCGCCGCGACCATCGCTGAAATCTCGGTGCGAACGGGCCTGACATTCCACGAAGCCACGAACCATTTCGAAGCACAGGCCTCCAAAGACGCAGTCAGCTTTCTCAGCGGCGCGCTGAAAACCTACGCCGTCGCCCTCACGAAAATCGCCAACGACATCCGCTGGCTCGCCTCCGGTCCACGCTGTGGCTTGGGCGAGTTAAAACTGCCCGACACGCAACCCGGATCGAGCATCATGCCCGGCAAGGTGAACCCGGTCATCGCCGAAAGCCTGTTGATGGTTTGTGCGCAGGTGATCGGTCACGACGCCGCCATCACGTGGTGTTGCGCTGCCGGTAATTTCGAACTCAACGTCATGATGCCGGTGATGGCTTACGACCTGCTGGAATCGATCGAACTGCTGGCAGCCGGCTCGCGCAATTTCGACCAGCGCGCCATTGAGGGTCTAGAGGTCGACGCAGCACGCGCGTCCGGATTCGTCGAGCAGTCGCTCGCCATGTGCACGGTACTCGCGCCCGAGATCGGCTACGAAAGGGCCGCAGCTATCGCCAAAGAAGCCTACCGCAGCGGGCGGACGGTGCGAGACGTGGCGCGGGAACAGAGCGGGATTCCGGAGGATAGACTCGACAAGCTACTGGACCCTCGAAGCCAGACGGGACCCTAGGAAAATTAGGGGGACAATTAGGACAATTAGGGACAGTACACTCAATTCCCGATTTTCGGGGAAGCCCGACTCATTCGAGACAACTTATCTGCTCGGGAGCCAGAAAACTAGGAATTGAGTGTACTGTCCCTAATTTTGAATTTCTAATTTTGAATTTTGGACCCTATGGGCCCTCTGACTCAGCAACATTTCGCTTGCGTGTACTTCCGCTTCATCCGCTCATCCACGAACCGGCGCCACTCCTCGCCCGAGTGCTTGCGGCCATGAATCCGCAGATGCCGCTGGTAGGAATTTTCATCGGCGATCTCACGCAGGATCGCCAGCACCGTTCGAAGAACAGCTCTCATAATTCCTCCGGCCGCAACTGCGAAAGCACAAATGGCGACTCCACCACTCTGGCTTCCCTGGTACCGCGCAGAATTCCATACCAGACGCGCAGTGAATCGATCAGAATCACGGCCACCAGGACCATGAAGATGCCGCAAACCACCGCATCCAGCCTGTCGTTGAAAATCTGCGTCTGCGTTTCGGCAATCTTGGCGGCTGTGAGAGTTCCAGAGTCGATTACACTTTGGAGCCTGTCGGCGTCTGCCAGGAATCCAACGCGCGGTTGATCGGAGAAAATCTTCTCCCAGCCGGCGGTGAAGGTTATGATCACCAGCCACACCAGGGGCGCGCCAGTGATCCAAATGTATCGCGCACGATGCATCTTGATGAAGATGGTCGTCGCCACGCACAGCGCCACGGCCGCCAGCAATTGATTCGCGATGCCGAACAGCGGCCACAGCGAGTTGATGCCACCCAACGGATCGCGAACGCCTTGATACAGGAAGTAACCCCACGACAAAACGATCACCGCGCTGGTCCCCAGAAGCCCGGGCATCCAACTGGTACGCCCCAGCGGCTTGTAAACGTGTCCGAGCAGGTCCTGCAACATGAACCGGCCCACACGCGTGCCCGCATCGATCACAGTGAGGATGAACAAGGCTTCGAACATGATCGCGAAGTGATACCAGAAGCTCAGAATTCCTCGCCCTCCGCCCGTGCTCGAAAAGATGTGCGCCATTCCGAGCGCGAGCGACGGTGCGCCACCGGTTCGATAAAAGAGACTCTGCTCACCGACGTCCTGTGCCAACGCATCCATTTCCGCGGGCGTGACGGGATAGCCCCAGCTCGAGATCGTGGCGGCTGCGGCGGCGGGCGTCGCGCCAACTACGCCGGCCGGAGAGTTGACGGCGAAATAGACACCCGGCTGGAGCGAGCAGGCCGCAATGAGAGCCATGATTGCAACGAAACTCTCGAGCAGCATAGAGCCGTAGCCCACCGGCCAGGCGTTCCACTCGCGCGCGATCAGTTTCGGCGTCGTGCCTGAAGAGATCAAAGCGTGAAAACCAGAAATTGCGCCGCACGCGATGGTGATGAATGCGAACGGGAAAATCTTGCCCGCGAAAATGGGGCCGTTGCCGTCCACGAATCGCGTGAAGGCTGGTAGCTGCAATGTCGGATGCACCACCACGACACCCACGCCCAGCATCAACACCACCCCCAGCTTGACGAACGTGCTCAAGTAATCGCGGGGCGCCAACAGCAGCCACACCGGTAGCGCGCTGGCCATGAATCCGTAGCAGATGATTGCAATCGCAAGCGCCGTGGCCGACAGCGTGAACCAGGGCGCAAGCGACGGTGAATCCGCTACGGCCTGACCGCCCAAGATGCTGGCCATAACCAGGACAAAGCCAATCGCGGAACACTCCAGCACTTTCCCGGGCCGCCAAAACCGGAGATACAGGCCCATGAAGAGCGCGATCGGGATGGTGGCGACAATGGTGAACAATCCCCACGGGCTGCCTTTCAGTGCGTTCACCACCACCAGTCCCACCACGGCCAGCAGAATAATCATGATGAGGAGAACGGTAAGCAGCGCCGTGAATCCGCCGGTCTTGCCGATCTCCTCGCGCGCCATCTGGCCCAGCGACTTTCCATCGCGCCGCATTGAGCCGAACAGAATCACAAAATCCTGAACCGCGCCACCCAGTACGGCGCCGATGATGATCCAGAGAGCGCCCGGCAGATAGCCGAACTGCGCCGCAAGAGTCGGACCTACCAGCGGACCAGGGCCCGCGATGGCCGCAAAATGATGACCGAAGACGATCCATTTGTTGGTGGGCTCATAATCATGCCC
>JBGPSX010000445.1:0-3502 GCA_041490325.1 Bryobacteraceae bacterium
ACCAGGATTGGCAACGACGGATCGAAATGCTTGCCGACGGAACGAAACAGATTGCGTCGGCGCCTACCAGCCGGGCGGCGGGCGTCTCGCCGGAGGTCGCCGAGCGGATTGTGGCGGCGCAAGAACATGAAGTGTACGACGCACGCTTGCCCGGGTTGGCGATCGATTTCGCCGACGATCCGAAGCTTTTCCGCCGGCTGGTCGAACCAGGGAAGCGCGAGTTCGCCGGACTAGTCCAGCAGGGACAGAATCTCTCGCTGATCGCGATGCGCGCGGTGGAGACGACGCACGGCACGCGCGTCATTCAACTGAAAATTCCAGTAACGCCGGAATTCCTGGCCACGCTGGCGCCGGATTTGGGAGCTGTGCTGGTGGAAATCGTGGAGCCGCTCGCACCTGGCGCCAGTAATGTTGTCCCGTACCGCATCGGCAATCAGGAGTATATGAGAGTGCACGCGCTTCGAGCGAAGGGGCGCGTTTTGCAGCCCCCTGGTGGCTGGTTTGATCCGGACGTCATCGGGTCTTCCCGGTTTGCGGCGGTGCGGCTATATGACGACGGAAAAGTAGTGCGAGGCTATCCGGTGGTGGCGTCTTTCAGCGCGAGACCGTCACGGTTGAACTCGCGGATGTTTACCTCGATCGGGGAGCTGAGTTACCTGAACTTCATTGGTTTCTTCACTCTGGCGGTGCTGTTGTTGTTGTTCGAGACTGTTGCGCTCATCACGGGAATCGTGATGACCCGCTCCATCACGCGGGCCGTCTCCGAACTCTATCGCGCGACCCAGTACGTTCAAGGGGGTGACCTGACACACCGTGTGCGCATTGCGCGGCGCGATCAACTGGGTGAGCTGGGCGAGTCGTTCAACGTGATGACCGGCTCGATCGGCGAATTGATCGCCGAGCAGAATAAACGCCAGCGACTGGAAAACGAAATATCCATCGCGCGTGAAGTCCAGAATCAGCTCTTCCCGAGCACCTTGCCATCGGTGCCGGGAGTCGAGATTGAGGCCATCTGCAAAGCCGCGCGTTCCGTGAGCGGTGACTATTACGACTTCATTCAGCTGAGCCCAACGCACATCGCCATCGCCATTGCGGATATCTCGGGAAAGGGAATTTCGGCGGCCCTGCTGATGGCCAGCCTGCAGGCAGCGCTGCGCAGCCAGATGCTTTCAGGCGGCAGCGAACATTTGAGTATGGCGGAGCTGGTGTCCCGGCTGAATAAGCATCTGGTGCGCAACACCGGTGACGACCGCTTCGCGACCTTCTTCATTGCGATCTACGACAGCGCCACGCGAACGCTGCGTTATACCAATGCGGGCCACCTGCCGGCCTTTCTGATCTGTAACGGCACTTCTGAGCAATTGGATAAAGGCGGCATGGTTCTGGGTGTGATCGAAGACTACGTCTATGAGGAAGGATCGCTGACGGTGGGGCCCGACTCGCTGCTGATCGGCTATAGTGACGGCCTGATCGAGCCGGAGAACGTCTATGGCGAAGAATTCGGGATTCGCCGTTTGCAGGAAGCCGCGGTCCACTTGCAGGGCGCGGCGCCGCTCATGGTCGCGGAGTCGCTGATGGCGGCGGCCGAGGAATGGGCCGGGACTCCCGAACAGGCCGATGATATGACGGTGATCGTTGCGCGGCTTCGGTAGTACGTCTGCCGCGGCTAGGCTATACTGAAAATCCTTCCGAGAGATTTTACCGGGGAGAAGAATGTCGCTTCGCAATCGGGTGGCGCTGGTAACAGGTGGGAGCAGGGGAATCGGCCGCGGGCTTGCTCTCCGGCTGGCGCAGGATGGCGCGCGCATGGCCATTGCCTATCGCTCCAATAAGACTGCGGCACAGCAGACCCTGCGCCAGTTGCAGGCCAATGGGGTGGATTGTGTTGCGGTGGAGACGGACATCACCGATGCAGGGCGCTGCGACCAGCTGATTAAAGCAGTTGTCGATCGCTTCGGGCGGCTCGACGTCATCGTCAACAATGTGGGAGATTTTCGCTGGGGCACGCTGGCGGAATCGTCGCTGCAGGATTGGCAAAATATTTTTACCTCCAATCTGTTCACGGTTCTGTACATGTGCCGTGCCGTGTTGCCGCATATGCGCAAGGCGCGCTGGGGCCGGATCATCAATTTGGGCGCCGTCGGCTCGGAGCGCGCGTTCGGCCAGGCGAAAATCTCCGCCTACGCCGCAGCCAAGGCCGCGGTCGTGGCGTTGTCCCGTTCTTTGGCGCTCGAGGAAGCCAAGAACGGGATCACCGTAAACGTTGTGAACCCCTCCAGCATCGATGAAAATGAGCTGACGCTGGAAGAAGCCCGAAAAATTCGCGACGCACGCTTCCCGATCGGCCGCCCGCCGACGGTGGAAGATGTTGCTGCGACAGTAGCCTTTTTCGCCTCCGAAGAGGCCGAGTACGTTACCGGCCAGGTCGTCAATGTCAGCGGCGGCTGGATGCTGTGATTTCGCCGTAAACCTTCCATGAAAGCCCTTACTGCTGCCGAAATGCGCGAAGTCGATCGACTCACCACCGAGCGCTACGGTATCTCCGGTCTGCAATTGATGGAGACTGCCGGAAAGCGCGTTGCCGATGCCGTCTGGCGAGCCGATACGGGACGCGACAACGTTCGCGTCTGCGTGTTGTGCGGGAGAGGCAACAACGGTGGGGACGGACTTGTCGCCGCCCGATACTTAAGAGATGCGAAACTCGCCCCGCGCGTTCTCCTGTTTGGCAAACCAGAGGACGTGCAGGGGGACGCCGCGGCAAACCTTGTTCGCTGGCGTGACGCAGGGAACACCATCGAACCCATCGTTAGCGAAGCCGATTGGGAACGCGTGTGGCCCGAGGTAGTCTCGGCGGCCGTCATCGTCGACGCCTTGCTGGGAACGGGGCTGCGCGGAGCAGCCAGTGGTCTTATTGCTCGCGCTATCTCCGACGTTAACCGTCTCTCGCAAAATGCCACTGCGCCTCGACCCGCACTGATTCTTTCCGTGGATACGCCTTCGGGTCTGCCCTCGGACGGCGATTCGCCCGCTAGCCCTGTCTTGTACGCTCATCGCACCGTGACCTTCACCGCGCCGAAGGTTGGCCAATTGATTTCGCCGAGCGCGGCGGCTTGCGGCGCTTTGGAGGTCGTCCGCATTGGCTCTCCTGCAAATTTGATCGAAGAACTTGGAAAAGGCACGCTGCGTTGCGTTGGCCCAGACGAATTTGTGTCTCTGCCGCTGGTCCGTGGGGCAGATGGGCACAAGGGAAAATTTGGACACGTGTTGTTAGTAGCCGGCTCCGCTGGTAAATCGGGCGCTGCCGCACTCAGCGGTCTCGGCGCACTTCGTGCCGGTGCTGGCCTCGTTACCATCGCTACCCCCGCTCCCGTTCAGATGCCTTTGGCCGCCGCCCACGCCGAGTACATGACCGAGGCTCTGGAAACCACCGCTGACGGCGCGATCTCGAAGAACAATTTAGATGGTGGCTGCTTGGCCCGGATTGCCGCGGGCAAAACGGTAT
>JBGPSX010000446.1:0-3499 GCA_041490325.1 Bryobacteraceae bacterium
CCTGCGCAACCGCGAGAATCGAGTTCATCCCCAGTTGCCGCATCCGGTCCTGGTCCAGCACTTCGCAATCCAGGCCGAACTCGGCGGCCATCTGGCTGGCTCGCTCAGCCAGGCGTGTGGGTGTCAGCACATTGCCCGGTTCATTGATCAAGCTGCGCGAGTAGTTTTGAGCTTCGCCTATGATCCGTCCGCGGTTGACGGCAGCTTCCGATCCGCCCAGGATGGTGAAAGCATCCACCTGCTTGTCATTTTTCTTCGGGTCGGTTTTGTAACGATTGGGTTCGAAGTCGGCAATAATCGCGCCTTCAGCGGCGGCCGAGGCAAAGTGATCCGACTGAAAAGGATCGCTCAGAACAAGCGCGATACTTCGCACACCCTTGGGCTTGAGCGCTCGCAGCACAGCGCCCGCCAGCTTGCGTTGCGCGGACGCGTCGAACTTCTCGTGCTTCCCGCCACCAACGACCACTAGCCGCTTGGCCTTGAGCCCGGCGGGCCGGTGCAAAACGGCGATCTCCAGCGACTTCCCGGAAAATTCGCCGCTATCGTACAGTTCCTGGATCTGTTCGCTGGCAGGCGTGCCGGGAGGCGGTCCGCCCTCAAATCCCACGATCGCCAATGCATCCGCTTCAACCGCCGAAACCGGCTTCGAATCGACCCTAATCTCCATGTCCCCTCATGTGTGTGTCTTATATATATGTCTTGCTCGAATACCAACGGATAAGCATAGCAGCGAATCCAGCCGCTATCATTTCGCTTCCAGTCCTACCGCGGTCGCCACCACGCCGTACTCCACGCCGTTGGTCGTAAGAACCTTGTCGACCGAGAAGTCCACGGTCACAAGACCCTGGCTCAAAATCGATGCGGGCACATCGCGCCGATATTCGTGTTTCCCCGGAGTGCTAAACGTTTCCGGCGCCAACGCGGAGTCTCCGATCTTCGCCGAAATCGTGATGCTGTGCAGTTGCTGGATGGATGCGTCCGGAATGTGGAATTGGAAAACCAACTGCCCGCCCGTTTTGTTAGTTCCGGCGGGTGGCTGCAGCGCTACAGTAAATTTCCGGCCGGTCCAACGCCAGGTGTTCTGCTCGATATTTTGAAATCCTCGTATAAGTTGGGCGGATGCGGTAACGTCGGACATTTGAACCAGGCTGCGCGGAGCTTGGTACGTCCACTCCCAATCATGTTCTTCGGGATTGAGCGGTCGGCCGAGCGTGTAGCCTGCCGATTTGATGAGAGACACCACTTCGTCCGGCGTGGTGTGAAACGTCGCTAGCTGGCTGGCGATTACCTCGATCACCAGTTTCGGATGGAAGCGGCGCAATGTGTCGAGCGTGCCGCGCAGCACCGAAAGCTCGGCGCCCTCGACGTCGATCTTGATGGCATCCACGCGCGTCAAGTTCAGCTCGCGCACGACGTCGTCAATCGGGCGCCCGCGTACGGCGTATGCACGTGGAGCTTCGTCGACCGAAACGGAGGCGTTCTCGCGCGAGAGCGAGGATGCTCCCGTATTCAGTTCGGGCGCAGCATACAACGTCAGCATTTGCTCGCGATCGGTGCAGGCAATCGGCTCGACGATCACATTCTCAGTGCGATTGGCCTTCACATTGTCGTTCAATTCTTTGAGCGTGCCGGGATTCGGTTCAAACGCGACCACCCGTCCGGTCTTGCCAACGCGAACCGCGGCTTTGATCGAAAAATAACCGATGTGAGCGCCGACGTCCAGGAAGACCGCGCCTGGCGGCAGCGACGGAGCCAGCGAATTCCAAACCTCTGGCTGCCACACGCCTGTTCTGAGAATCGTTATGGGAACCAGGTCGTGCGGGTCCAGATGAAAGCTGACGCCACGCTCTACCTGAATGCGCGTGGGCGCGAGGAAGCCCGTCCGATATAGGAACGGCTCGACGTTTTGAATCAAAGGCCAACGCTCGCTCCAGCGCGCCTCGAATCGGTAAAACGCCTTTACCGACTTCGGTCGATTCACATGCGAAAAAATCCACAGCGCGAAGACCAGGATCGCGAATATCCCGGCTAGAATGCCGAGAACCTTGCCGATCCGGCGCGCCACCGCTGCCGCCACCTAGCGCCTCCGTCCGATGGCCGCCCTGGCTTCCGCTTCCATCTCGCGCTTGCGCTCGGTTTCGCGCTTATCGTGCAGTTTCTTGCCCTTCCCCACCGCCAGTTCCACCTTCACTCGTCCGTTCTTGAGATACATCTTGGTGGGGACCAGCGTCAGGCCCTTTTCGCGCGTCTTACTGAGCAGTTTGTCGATCTCCTGGCGATGCAGCAGCAGCTTCCGGCGCCGCGTCGGCTCGTGATTCTCGCGATTGCCATGCGAGTACTGGCCAATGTGCGCGTTCATGAGCCAGGCTTCGTTGTTCTGCACTTCGGCAAAGCTGTCCTTGAGCTGAATAAGACCGCTCTTGGCGGCCTTCACCTCGGTGCCCGTGAGCGCCAGGCCGGCCTCGTATCGTTCGAGCAAATGATAGATGTGGCCGGCGTGCCGGTTGTCGCTCAATAACTTGGTTTTAGAATCCACAGCTTGATCTTAGACTCCAGGGGAAATGCTTTTGTACTCAACGCAATGAAACCACACCGCGTCAAGCGTTTATGTGGTAGCTTTATAGGCCAGCGCACGCTATTCTAGCATAAGGCAGTCCTAGAGCATAAGATGATTGTTTCTAATAAGATACGTTGGTTGGCGATGCTCGCCGTCGCGCTACTCCTCGCCCCTGCTCCCGATTTGGAAGCCCGCGGCCGCAAAGCCGAGAAGTTGCTGAAACTGGGCCGCGACGCCGAAGCCCGTAACGATTACGACACCGCGCTCGAATACTATGAGCAGGCGCTTCATCTGGACCCCCAGGATCCGGCTTACCAGATGGGCGCTCACCGCGTGCGTTTTCAGGCTAGCCAGAAGCATGTGGAAACCGGCCTAAAGTTGAAGCAAGCGGGCCAGTTGGAACAGGCGTTGCAGGAATTTCAGCGAGCCTTCAGTATCGATCCTGGTTCAGGCGTGTCGCTGCAGGAAATACAGCGCACCAACGAAGCTCTCGAGCTAAAGCGAAAGGGACCTCCCGGAGACGTGCCGCTAACAGCGGTCGAGAAATCGCGCAAAGAGAGCCTGGCGATGATCGAGTCGCTGCTTCCCATTCCAGAATTGAAACCGATCACCAACCAGATCAGTTCGCTGAAGATGAACAATCAACCGCCCAAGGTTCTGTACGAGACGGTCGGCAAACTGGCCGGGGTTAACGTGCTGTTCGATCCTCAGATGCAGCCGGGCCGGAACGCGAACCTCGACCTGACGAACGTGACGCTGGACGAGGCGTTGGACTATATCGCGCTGCTGACCAAAACGTTCTGGAAGCCCATCAGCGCGAATGCCATTTTTGTCACCGAAGACAACGTCACTAAGCGCCGCGACTATGCGGACGAAGTGGTCAAGGTGTTCTATCTCAAGAATCCAACGTCCATTCAGGAATTCCAGGAAATCGTGACAGCC
>JBGPSX010000447.1:0-3499 GCA_041490325.1 Bryobacteraceae bacterium
ACCAGTCCGCTGCCTGCGCCCGGCTCTTCTGCGCGATCGATATCCACGAACATAAGGTCGCGCGTGTTCAATACCAACGCGCCGTAGGCGTTACGAGTAACTGCGGCATTCACGCCATTGCGATCGGTGAATTCACGTAAGACCGGCTCAGGCAGAGGCCTGTCACCGTATGGATATCGATGGGACTGCGTGTCCCCCGACGCCAACCGTGCCGCCACCCGGCGCGCTATTTCGCGTGCGACGGCCTGAGCGGCCTGAATGCTTTCGTTCGACCAGCCGCGCGCCACCGCGCTGATACGATTGCCGTCCGCCCCCGTTGCCTCGCCTCGTTCCCGGGTCCAAAATCGCGCCAGCTTCATCGCGTTAGTATACGCCCAATCGAGTACGTCTTCATAAGTACAACATGAGTACAGAATGTTTGTAACCTTTCCACCGCAAGCTGGTCCTTATTGGGAGAGGAGCCGGGCCTGATGATTAAAGAGATTGAATTGAAATCCAACACAGTCGATGGCAGCGACTCCCAAGCATCAGCCATAGTGATCGATGCATCAGCCATAGCCATCCAGGGCCGGCCAAAACTCGACCCGCCCGCGCCATCCGAGGCGCAGGGACTTGAACGACGAATGGAGGCGCGTTATCCCACCCGCGATGCGGCTGAGCTCGAGTTGCTCCCCGGTCCGAATCCCTCGATATGCGGCATCGTGCTCGACATTTCTCGCTCCGGCTTGCGAGTCGCTCTGCCCGTTACCGTTGCCAAGGCCACGCACCTTAAAATCAAGCTATCCAGCACCGTGATTCTCGGGGAAGTGCGATATTGCCGTCCGGTGAAGGGTGGATTCCATGCCGGCATTCTGATTCAGGATGTGATTCGTCCTCCTGAGCGGTCAGAGCCGCACCTGGGAGAGGATCAGCTATCCCTCTACGCGGTCGGCAAAGGGCTTTCGGTAGCCGAGGTGATCGAGGTCCGCGAGCATCTCCTGCGCTGCGAATCGTGCCGTGCCAAGTGGTCCGCCACCGAAGCGTTGCTGAATCCGTCCAAACGCCAGAAAAGGCGGTAGATTCAGCCTGCGCTGCAGCCCTACAGAATATCGGGCAAACATCCGAATAATCCATGGGAAAGGCCTGAGACCAAGGGGGCGGATTTGGCCATTGGGATATTGGGTGGCGGCCTGGCGGGAATCACTGTCGCTGCGCACCTGGAGCAAGACTGCGAAGTATTGGAAAAAGAAAGCCGTGGCGGCGGACACTGCCAGACAGTCGAAGAGCAGGGGTTCACCTATGATGCCGGAGGTCCGCACATCATCTTCTCGCGCAATCAGGAGATGGTGGACTTCATGGTGTCGCTGCTGGGCGGCAACGTTCACCGCGCGCGCCGTAACAACAAGATCTTCTACCAGGGCCGCTACGTAAAGTACCCCTTCGAAAATGGCATCTACGACCTGGAGCCACAGGATCGCTTCGAGTGCCTGTACCACTACATCAAGAACGACTATCCACCGCCCCAAACGAATTTCAAAGAGTGGATCTATCATCATTTTGGGAAAGGCATCGCCGAGAAGTACCTGATCCCCTACAACGAAAAAATCTGGAATGTTCCCGCCGAGCAGCTCGGTCTCGAGTGGGTGGAAGGGCGCGTTCCGAAACCTCCCCTGGAGGATGTGATCAAGGCCGCGGTGGGTGTCGAAACGGAAGGCTACACGCACCAGCTCTATTACAATTACCCGGCGCGCGGTGGCATCGAGTCGCTTCCTCGCGCGTTGGCGAAGCGCGTGGCCAACATTGTTCCGGACTTCTGCGTCGAACGCGTGTGGAAGGACGGCGACAAATGGTGCGTTTCGAACGGCCTGTTCACGCGCCGCTACGAAAAACTGGTGTCCACCATACCGATTCAGGAATTGGCCCAGGCGCTGGATGGCACTCCGCGCGAAATCCGGCAAGCGGTGGATTCGCTGCGCTACAACTCGCTGGTCACGATCGCGGTCGGGCTCAGCTCGGCGCGGCTCCCGGATTACACCGCTATCTACGTTCCGGATCCCGAAATCAGATTTCACCGGCTATCGTTTCCGGCGGTTTTCAGTCCCCACAATGCGCCGGCCGGCCAGTCCATCGTCGAGGCTGAGATCACTACCAACCCAGGCGATGGTACGCACGAGCTGGCGGACGACGAAATACTCTCCGACGTCATCCACGATCTCGAAGGCATGGACTTGATCCGCCCCAGCGAGGTTTGCTACGGCCGCGTACTTCGCACCAGGTACGGCTACGTGGTACAAGACGACAACTACAAACGGCATCTGAACCGTGCCAAGGCGTATTTCGAACAGATCGGCATCGGGTTATGCGGGCGCGTCGCCGAATTCGAATACATCAACATGGATGTCTGTATTGAGCGGGGCAGGAAGCTCGCCGATCGCCTGAATCGCGAAAGCTCGCCCGCCGAGCGCCGCGAAGAAGTGGTGGCATGACGTCTTCGAACCGCCCGTATTTCGAGATCGCCAATCCGGAGATTCCGAACATTCTTCGAGACCTTCCCAAGGGCCTCGATGTACTCGACGTCGGCTGCGGCTCTGGCGTGCACGGAGCGGAACTGGAGCGGGTTCACTCCCATCGCGTCGTCGGTGTGGATCTTTCGGCGGCATCCATCCAGAAGGCCAAGTCGCGCCTGGCCGAAGCGTACGTGGCCGACGTCACCCAGCCCGAGTTCTACCCGTTCTTCGGCGTCCACAAATTTGATGTCATCGTCTTCTCCGACATCCTCGAGCATCTGTACGACCCCTCCGATGTATTGACGCGTCATTTCGCGTTGCTGGCTCCAGGCGGCCGAGTGCTCATCTCGCTGCCTAACGTGGCCATCTGGAACGTAAGATTGTCGCTGCTGAGCGGACGATTCGAATATCAAGATACCGGCACTCTCGATCGCACGCACATCCGCTTCTTCACTCGCCGGACCTTCCGAAATTTCGCGCGCGAAGCCGGGTTGGCCATTCAAGAGAGCCGCACCACGCCCGGCATTTTGCGCCCGTTCGTGCCCTGGATCAAGCGCATCTACGGCCAAGCCGGCGCAGTGGATGGACAAGCCGACTCCTCCTCAATCATGGACTCCAGGCCATACCGTTTCTACATGCAATGGCTCTATCCCATCGAACGCGCCGTTTGTTCAATTTGGCCCAGCCTGCTAGCCTTCCAATTCGTGATCCTGGCCGAGGCGCCCGCCGTGGCGCACGCTCACAGCGTGCCGCGTTCAAACTCCTGTGAACGCCTGGAGAATCAACCCGTATGATCTCGATCGCCATGATCACGATGAACGAGGAACGAGCCGTCGCGCGCGTCATCGAGGACATCCGCGCCGCCATGGGCGACCTGGAACACGAGATCGTCATCGTCGATAGCAGTCGCGATCGCACGCCTGAAATCGCCGAACAGATGGGCGCGCGAGTGATCCGTCAGTTCCCGCCCCAAGGTTATGGCCGGGCTATGGCGCGGGTGCTGAAGGAGTCGC
>JBGPSX010000448.1:0-3478 GCA_041490325.1 Bryobacteraceae bacterium
TCACTGGGCTACCGGCGGAATCAGTCTCAAACTGAACGGTCGCGCTCTCGAGCGCACCGGCGAGCAATCCGGGTATCGCGTGATCGAAAGGACCTGGCAAAACGGCGACAGTGTCGAGGTGAGTCTGCCGATGGAACTGCGAACCGAAGCGCTTCCGGGCGACGCGCGCCAGCAGGCCATTCTCTATGGTCCGCTGGTGCTGGCGGGCGAGCTTGGTTTCGATGGCTTGACCCGAGAGTGGCTGTATGGCGATCCGGTGAACGCGCGCGGCGGGAAGTTTCTGCGCGGAGATGCCGTATCGGCGCCTGAGTTTCACGCGACTTCAGCGCGGCCGTCGGATTGGATCAAGCCTGTCGCTGGACGTCCGCTCGCGTTTCGCACCACCGGACAAAGCCGCGATGTGACATTGATCCCCTTCAACCGGCTGTTTGGACAACGCTACGCGATCTATTGGCAGGTGACGTCATGACGAGACGAGAATTTGTGTCAACCGCCGCAGCCGTTGGTGTTGCTGCCGGCGTCGCGCAATCCGCCGTGAAGGATGCCGTCCAGAAGAAGGCTCATCCATTTCCTTTGCAGCAGACTCGTATTCTGGACGGACCGTTTTTCTATTTCATGGAGCGAGACCGCGGATATCTGCACAGCCTGGAAGAAGACCGCCTGCTTCACACCTTTCGATTGAATGCGGGCTTGCCCTCCAAAGCGGAACCGCTGGGAGGTTGGGAAGCGCCCGAAATCGAGTTGCGTGGTCATTTTCTCGGACATTATTTGTCGGGTTGCGCGTTCATGTCGGTGAGCGCGCGCGACGAAATGATCCGGAAGAAGGCCGATCGCATTGTGGGCGAGTTGTACAAGTGCCAGCGGGCCAACGGCGGCGGGTACCTGAGTGCTTTCCCGCCGGAATTTCTGGAGCGCCTGAAAACCGGCACGAAAGTGTGGGCGCCCTGGTACACGATTCACAAAATCATGGCCGGGCTTCTGGATATGTACTTATACACGGGCAACACGCAGGCTCTGGAGATGGCGCAGGGCATGGCCGCGTGGACCAAGAAGTGGGCCGATCCGATCAGCGACCAGCAGATGGCGCAAATCCACAAAGTGGAATTCGGCGGCATGAACGAAGTGCTCCGCAACCTTTACGCCGTAACGGGCGATCGCAGTCAACTGGAACTGGCGCATCGATTCGATCACGCGAGCTTCTTCGATCCGCTGGCCGGCGGCCGCGACGAGTTGAACGGCCTGCACGCCAATACACACATCCCCAAAGTGATCGGCGCCGCTCGACAATACGAGCTGACCGGTGATGAGCGCTATCGGCGCATCGCTGAATTCTTCTGGCGGCAAGTGACCGGGCATCGCGCTTATTGTTCGGGCGGCACCAGCAATGAAGAGGGTTGGAAAAGCGGACCGGACCGGCTGGCGCGCGAATTGAGCGCCACTACGCACGAGTGCTGCTGTACGTACAACTTGCTCAAGCTGACCCGGCACTTGTTCTCCTGGACCGCCGATGCGGCCTGCGCCGATTACTACGAGCGCGCCATGTTCAACGGAATCCTGGGGACGATGAATCCGAAAGACGGCATGACGATGTACTACGTGCCGATGCAGTCGGGCTACTGGAAAATGTTCAGCCATCCGAGAGCGTCCTTCTGGTGTTGCACGGGCACGGGTCTGGAATCCTTCGCAAAACTTACCGACAGCATCTATTTTAACGATGACAATGGGCTTTACGTGAACCTGTTCATGGCGTCGCAACTCGATTGGACGGAGAGGGGCGTCGTGATTCGGCAAGAGACCCGTTTTCCTGAACAGGAAGGGACGAAGCTGATTGTTCGGACTCAAAGGCCGACAACGCTCGACATCCGTATTCGCGTGCCGCATTGGACTACGGGCGCGACCGCAACGGTGAACGGTGCGCCAGTGACGGGAACGCCGAGGCCAGGACAGTACTTATCCATCGCGCGCGCCTGGAACAACGGCGACGAAGTGGAATTGCGGACGCCGATGAGTCTTCGCGCGCAAGCTATGCCCGATGATCCGGCGCTGCAGGCGTTTCTTTACGGACCGATCGTACTGGCTGGCAAACTTGGCAAACAGGGATTGAAATGGAGCCAGACGTACGGCGATCCGACGGATCACATGAACAATTACTATCTCAAGGGCGATCCAGTGCCGGCTCCCGAATTTCGCGCGGCTGCTGACGATCCCGCGACATGGATGAAGCCTGTGCCGGACCAGCCGCTGACGTTTCGCACCAGTGGGCAGGAGCAAGATGTCACGCTGATTCCGCTGAATCAATTGTTCGAAGAGCGGTATGCGGTGTATTGGAAAGTCCACAAGACCTCATGAAATCTAAACCACCGATCACGCGGCGCACGTGGATCAAGAAAACCGGTATCGCGGGCGCGACATTGCTTGGGTCAGCCGCCGGCGCCGATGACAGGCTGAAGATTGCCGGCCAAGAGATCGAAATCCAAATCGCGCCGGTGAGCGAACATACTGTGCGATTGACAGTGCTCCCGATTCGCGATGGCAAGTTGGCCGAAGTTCCGGCCGACGGATCGCTGGTACAAAGCACCTGGGGCGCGCCAGTGGCGAAGTTGCGCGGCACCCTCAAGCGACAGGAGGTAGGTTGGGGCAGGTTTGCGATTGGCGTCTCGCCCGATCCACTCACGTTTTCGATCAAGAACGGCCAGAAGATAATCCAGGAGTTGAAACTAGACGCTACGAGCGGTGTACTGTCGTTCATCACCGGCGACTCACCGCTGCTGGGTTTAGGCGAAGGCGGCCCGCAGTTCGACCGTCGCGGGTCAACTGATCGCATGCGCAGCGGCCAGGGCGGCTATCAACTGCGCACGCATGGTGGCCGCGTTCCGATTCCCTGGATGATCTCGATCGCGGGTTGGGCGATGTTCATTCATCAGCCATTCGGCACGTTCGACTTCACGGGACCGGAGAGTCGCTTTCAACCGCCCACGCCGGAAGCCGCGCTCCCGCTCGACATCTTCTTTATCGCGTCGCCCGAGCCGGCCACGATCATGGCCGAATACGCGCGTTTGACGGGACGCGCCGAGTTGGCGCCGCTGTGGAGTTTCGGCTATCAACAATCGCACCGTACGCTTGCGAGCCGCGAGGAGATTCTTCAGGAAGCCAAGACCTTCCGCGACAAGAAGCTCCCGTGCGACACCATGATCTACTTGGGTACCGGATTCTGTCCCTCCGGCTGGAATACCAACAACGGCGAATTCGAGTTCAACAAGAAAGTCTTTGACGATCCCAAGGCGATCTTCGATGCGTTGCATGCCGACCATTTCAAGGTTGCGCTGCATTCGGTGATCCGCGCAAAAGCGATGCACGGCACTGTGCGCGACAAGTGCGACCCGAAGCAGCCGGTCGAAGAACAGCCGAGCTGCTACTGGGATGTACATCGTCCTATTTACGCGTTGGGCGTGGATGGTTGGTGGCCGGATGAAGGCGA
>JBGPSX010000449.1:0-3474 GCA_041490325.1 Bryobacteraceae bacterium
ACATTGCTGGACATGGGAGTGGCAAAAATATTCAGCCAGGAAACTCCCATGGACACGATTCCGCAAATGATCCGCGACCTGGTAAGCGCCCGGGGTCCCCGGTAAGCTCATGCCGGGGATAGATCCGGTTGAGTTAGAAACCCTGCGGGGCCTCGATCTTAGCTTCTGGCCTCCGCGCTACCGTTCGACCTACATCCCCGACGGCGAGCAGGAACATTGGTATCCAGAAATCGAATGCGCGAATCCGGAAAATCGGGACGAGATCATCTTCCAAAAACTGCGCAGACAGATTGAATACGCCTGGACGTGCAGTTCGTTCTACCGGTCCAGATGGGAACGGGCCGGAGTCTCGTCGGCAACATTGAAGAGCCTGGCGGACCTGGCCAAATATCCAGTCATCCAGAAAGCCGACTTGCGGCAGGCGCAGAGTGAACATCCGCCATTCGGCGACTACTTGTGCGTCGAACCTTCGCGCGTCGCGCGCATACACGGCACCAGCGGAACTACCGGCAATCCCACCGTCTTCGGAATTGATAGCGGCGATTGGGAGCGCATCGGCGAAGCGCATGCGCGCGTGCTGTGGGGCGCGGGAATTCGACCATGCGATCGTGTTTTGATTTGTTCGTTCTTTAGCCTGTACCTGGGCTCTTGGGGAGCATTGAAGGGCTGCGAACGCCTGGGCGCCGCAGTGTTCCCATTCGGGGCCGGCGTTGCGGGACAAACTCGCCTGGCGGTGCAATGGGCTCGACAAATGCAGCCGACCGCGTTATACAGCACGCCCTCGTATGCTTTGCACTTTGCCGAGACGGCCCGGAAGGAAGGCATCGATCCAAGATCGTTTGGAATCCGGATACTGTTTTTTTCGGGCGAGCCGGGCGCCGGCATCCTTTCCACGAAGCGGCAAATCGAAGACACCTTCGGCGGCGCCTGCATCGACTTGGGAACCATGGCCGAAATGACGCCGTGGATGAGCAGCGGCGAATGCCGGCATCGCACGGGCATGCACCTCTACCAGGACATCGTGTACACGGAAGTCTGCGATCCGGAGAGTTACCAGCCGCTGCCTTATGGACAGGAGGGGACTCCTGTCTACACGCATCTCGAGCGCACGTCTCAACCGATGATACGGCTGGTTTCGAACGACCGCACGCGCTGGGTCAATGAGCCCTGCCCGTGTGGGCGCACCTATCCGACCTTGCCGGACGGCCTGTACGGCAGGTATGACGACATGTTCATCGTACGCGGCGAAAATATTTATCCGAGCGCGATTGAGGATACGCTGCGCGCGACAGCCGGGTTCGGGGGCGAATTCCAGGTCATCATCTCCCGCGAGGAGGCCATGGATGAGCTGCTGGTGCGCGCCGAGTACGCTCCATCGCACAGCGACGCTGAAAAATTAAACGCGCTGCGCCTCGATATTCGCGACCGGCTACGAACGCGGCTCGGAGTTCATCCGGTCGTCGAACTGGTTCCATCCGGCCAGTTGCCACGCCACGAATTCAAAGCGCGCCGGGTGCTGGACGACCGCGAATTGTATCGCCATTCCGCCGGAGCGCGGCGCGATGAAGCCTGAGACTCCCGCTACACTCGCCCAACAGATTCGGGCCGGATCCAGCCGGGCCCTCTCGCGCGGACTCACCTGGGTGGAGCAGAGCGGACCGCGCGCCGAGGAATTGTGCGGACTTCTGTATCCATTCACAGGCCGGGCCCACGTGATCGGCATCACCGGTAGTCCCGGCACCGGCAAGAGTACGCTGACCCGAAGTCTGGCGCTGGCGGCGGCGCGGCGCAATTTAAAGACCGGCATTATTGCAGTGGACCCTTCGTCGCCGTACTCGGGCGGGTCCATTCTCGGCGACCGCATTCGCATGCACGACCTTTCGAGCGAGTTCGGCGTCTTCATCCGCAGCATGGCCAGCCACGGCGCGCTAGGCGGACTGTGCCGAGCAGCCGACGATTCCGTCGATCTGATGGACGCAGCCGGCCTGGACCTGGTGTTCGTCGAGACCGTCGGTGTAGGACAGGATGAAGTGGACGTCATGGGGCTGGCGCACACGGTAGTGCTGGTAACCGTCCCGGGTCTTGGCGATGATATTCAGACTCTGAAGGCGGGGATTCTCGAGATCGCGCATGTGCACGCGGTCAATAAGGCGGATCGTCCGGGAGCCGATCAGGCGGTCGCGGATCTGCTGGGAATGTTGAAAATAGCCCCGGCCCAACGCGCCGGGTGGACGCCGCTGGTACTGTCGTGCATAGCGCTAAATGGCGAAGGGGTCGAAGCGCTTCTGGATGCGGTGCTGGGCCATATGAACTGCCTAAAAGAATCGAACGGACTTCAACGCAAACGGTTCGAAATGGCCAAGGCCAGAATCTCGAGAATCGTTCGTGAAAGCCTGGAGAAATTGATGCAGGAGCCGGCGTCAGCAACCGCGCAGATCATCGACCAAGTAGCGCGCCGGGAGATTTCGCCCCATAAGTATGTCAGAGCGTTGACCTCTGAATTGGCGCTGTTCATCGAAACAACCAAAAATGCCTGATCCAATTGATGTCGAAAAAGCCAGAGCACAGCGGCTGGCGTGGGAAAAGAAGGAGCTGCGGGAGTTCATTGAACGGCAGCCGGAATCGCATGCGGAGTACCGCACGGCGTCCGGCCTTCCGGTAAAGCGCGTCTACACTCCCGAGGACGTGGCCGATACGCAGTTTGAGGACATTGGTCTTCCAGGTCAATTTCCTTTCCTGCGGGGCCCTTATCCAACGATGTACAGGGGCCGGACCTGGACCATGCGCCAGATCGCGGGCTTCGGCACCGGCTCGGACACGAATGGCCGGTTCCGCTATTTGATCGCCCAGGGACAGACCGGCCTTTCAGTGGATTTCGATATGCCGACGCTGATGGGCTACGATTCCGACGACCCAAAATCGTTCGGTGAAGTTGGCCGCGAGGGCGTAGCTATCGACACTCTGGACGACATGCAGGACCTGTTTGAAGGAATCGATCTCGAGCAGATCTCGGTCTCGATGACCATTAATCCCACGGCCTGGATCTTGCTCGCTATGTATGTGGCGTTGGCAAAGTCGCGAGGCCTGGATCTGGCGAAGCTCTCCGGAACGACGCAGGCGGACATTCTCAAAGAGTACATCGCACAAAAAGAGTGGATCTATCCGATCCGGCCATCCATGCGCATCGTGCGCGACATGATCCGCTACGGCGCCGATCACCTTCCGCGCTATAACCCGATCAACATTAGCGGATATCACATGTCGGAAGCGGGCGCGACGGCCGTTCAAGAGCTTGCGTTTACAATGGCCAACGCTATCGCCTATGTCGAAGAAGTAACCGCAACCGGCATGGCTGTTGACAGCTTCGCGCCGCGGCTGTCTTTCTACTTCGTGGCGCAAGCGGACTTCTTTGAAGAGGTGGCGAAGTTTCGGGCAGCCCGGCGAATCTGGGCCAAGTTAGCCAAGCATCGCTTC
>JBGPSX010000450.1:0-3472 GCA_041490325.1 Bryobacteraceae bacterium
CAACCGCGGAGCGCGCCTGTTGGATCTCCTGCGGCCGCGCGCCTGCCAGCAACTCGGCAAGCTGCGCCTGCGCGGCGCGAACCTCGGCCTTTCGGAGCGCAACATCGCTTTCCAGCGTCTCCCGCTGCCACCGAATCTGAGTCTCGCTCTGTTGATACTGCGACTCTGCTCCCGCGACGCCGGCTTCGTCCCGCGTTCGCTGCTGTTCCACTTGGGCGCGATCGATGCGGGCGATCACGGCCCCCTTTTTCACGAAGTCGCCTTCGTGAACGTTCAATTCCAGCAGCTTTCCGGGAACCTTGAACGAGATATCGACCTGCGTCAGCTCGAGGTTCCCCGATAACGCCAGCCGGTCGTCGTTGTTGTGTTTGAAGTAGCCGGACCACCACAATCCGGCGGCCGCGCCGACAATCAGCAAGAGAACGATCGGAAGAACGACTTTGCGTTTCATGTTGGCCTCACTGGATCATGCTCTGGATCGTTCCCGTCGCGGCGCCCAGATCGATGCGAGCCAGATTGTAGTTGTAGAGCGCGTTGACACGATTGTCTCTGGCGCGGGCAACGCGCGTCTGAGCGTCGGTGACTTCGATGCCATTCGCGACTCCGGCCTTGTAGCGGCGCTGCGCCTGGGCGAGTTCGTTCTCGGCCAGCGTGAGTCCCTCTTCGGCTGTCTTAACCTGCGCGTCGGCGGAATGCAAACTGTTCACGGCCAATCGGACGTCCAGCTCGATTTGATCCGCGAGATCGGTGGTGCGAATTTTCTCCTGACGATACAGTGATGCGCTCTCGGCGCGCCGGGCATCGCGGCGGCCACCGTCAAATAACGGAATGTTCACCGATGCTCCGTAGGTGCGTGTGGGAAGAGCGTTGTTTATGCCGCCACCGATGGAGCCATAGTTGGCGAAGGCCGCAACTGACGGGAGCCGCTCGAGTTTTGTAGCGCTGTAGCTGAGCCGGGCTGTTTCTTGCCTGTGCTGCTGCGCTTTCAGCTCCGGGCGATGATCGTGCGCCGTGGCGAGTGCTTGCGGCGTTTCAATGTTCTCGCTCGGAACGTAGGCGAGCCGATCTGTAAGCTGGACCGGATTGTCGAGCTTAACGCCCAGAACCTTCAACAACTCGAGATGAGTGCGCTCAACCACATTTTCGGCAACCAGCAGTTGCTGGCGATCGTTCGCCAATTGCACCTCCGCGCGCGTGATTTCAATGCCGGTCCCAGTGCCCGCATTCTTCTGCGATTGAGCCAGTTTGAGCAACGCGTCAGCGAGCGTGATGTTGGCATGGGCTGTTTCAAGCGCCGCTTGTGCGCGCAGACCGCTGAGATAGGCGTGCGCAACCTGATTGGTGACCTGCTCGCGGGTGCCGTCGTTGTCGGACTTGGCGGCATCGACGGCGACCTTGGAAGCCTGGAAGCGGCGGATCGAACTGAAATCGAAAACGCTTTGATTGACCGATACGCGGGCGTCAAAGACGTTGAACGGTCCAACCACGGTCGGAATCGAAAAGCCCAACTGCGGAAGCTGGGGGAAATCGAGACCGAATGCCTTTAAGTTGATGGTCTCATTCTGTTCGCTCACCGTGGCTCCCAGATCCGGAAGCAGTGCAGCCCTGGCTTGAGCGGATCGAGACTCGGTTTGCTTGAGCGATTCCTCCGCCAACTTCACGCGCGTGCTGCCTTCCGGCGCGAGCGCGATTTCGACTGCGCGTTTTAGGCTGAGTTCCAGCACATCCGGCCGGGTCTGCAACTGGCCGAACGCCTGCAAAACCAGGGTTGTTGCGAAAAGCATGTTACGAAGCGACATGTTGCACCTTCGGTATCGGGGCCGTTAGTCCTGCGAGCATGAAGGCCTCCATTCTCTTTAGAGTGCTTTCGACATCCGACGGGTCGCACTGCCCATCGGAAAGAACGCGCAATAGATGCGCCGCGCCCATGGTGTGGGCCAGCGCGCCGATTGCGAAATGCAGTCTCCACAGCAATTCGACTTTCGGAAGATCCGGCAAGGCACGCTGGTAGGCTCGAATAAAACGAGTGGCGACGCGTTCGAAGTGTTCTTTGTAGACCTTCGCTACAAAATCGCCAGGCTCGGTATAAATGCGGCCCATGATGGGCGTGAATTCCTTGGCGTGCGTACGGAAAATCTCAACCACCGGCCTCAAGAAAGCATCCAGGACTTGGTCGAGCGGCAATGGACCATCGCCGGCAGCCGCCTCGCACTCGTCCAGCAAAGCGAGCCGTCTCTCGTTCACTGGGCCCATTCGACGAGCGATGACAGCCCAAGTGAGCGCGTCCTTAGACTGAAAGTGATAATTCACCGCCGCTAGGTTGACCCCAGCTTCGGCAGTGATATTTCGCAAGGAAGTGCCTTCGATTCCGTCGCGGGCAAAGAGACGCTCGGCGACGTCCAGGATGCGGTCTTTCGTGCTCATACGTACGTTTTAATTATACGTATGAATGAACACCAGTCAATTGCCAGTGAAGCCTATTGAGGTCAAGATGACACCCAATTGGCGGTTATCTGACTGAGTTGAAAAGGACTTGTCAACCGAGATCGTGATCTTGACAGCATCGCCGACAGGCGTCCAAGGCGAGCTCGTTACAGTGAATGACCCGGTAGAAGGAAATGTTTGGGAGGCAATGAGCTGGTCATTGGCTTCGATTTGAACGGATCGGGCGGGCGCTGGATCGGGAATGAAAAGCCGGAGAACGAGAGGCGTTCGCTGGGCTGGAGGCTTCAGTAAGAGGACCGCGGTTTTCCCCATCCAGCGCCACTGGCCGTTTTCGAGCGAGAAAACGCCGCTAACAATTTGTTGCTCGGCTTCGGGCGCGCTCATCGGAAGATCGCTCAGCGTGGGCTTGTGCTCGATGACGACTTCAGCGCGAAGATGATCGATTGGAGCGCGTGAGATGTCGAAGGGGCGGAGCCCGAACATGGTGGTGGAGTACGCCGAGCGTCCCTCCAGCGCAACCAGTCGAAGAGGAATCGGAGAGGTGATGGTTCGCTCATCGGTGAGCGCGAGCGCCCCGCCGGCGGTTGTGAAGCTGGAGGGATATCCAAGGGCGCTGGAAACAACGATTTCTCGAACATGAACAGGTTGACCCATCAGCAACGGAAGACCGCCTTCGGATTCGAGGTAAAAGCGAAGTCCCCATTCGCCATTGATCCAGACCCGGTGCGCCGCTGCATCTTTGGCGTGGGCTTGCGCGAATTCGCGGTAGCCGTTCCAATGTTGATAATTCACGATCGCGAGGGCAACGCCCATTGCCAAGCTGCAACCAAAGGCAACAGTTAGCATGCGCGGGCCTATGCGCCGCGTCGCCAATATTGCGATGGGTAATGCAATTGGTAGCAGGTAGCGCGCGGATCCCGCGAAGAATAGCACTAATGCGCCCGCGAAGAAGATGAGAACCCACTGGGCCAGATAATCACGCCAGTTTCGTGCGCACCAAATCAGAATTCCGACGCCAACTGCGATG
>JBGPSX010000451.1:0-3470 GCA_041490325.1 Bryobacteraceae bacterium
ATCCAGCGCGCCTTCGAACAGATCTTCAGCGACATCATCGGCGGGTCTATGCCGGCCGCGCGATTGCGCGCCGCGGTGTGGCAGTCCATTTTCACGCACGACATGCGGCGCTACCGGCGCACGCTGTATGCGCGCATGAGCGATTTCGCCACGCTCATCACCGGTCCATCCGGCACCGGCAAGGAACTGGCCGCCGAGGCCATCGCGCAATCGCGCTACGTCCCCTTCGACAACAAGAAACTCGCCTTCGCCGACGACGCGGTTACGTTCTTCCCGATCAATATCTCCGCGCTTTCACCCACGCTGGTGGAATCGGAATTGTTCGGACATCGGCGCGGCGCCTTCACCGGCGCAGTCGGCGATCGCAAAGGCTGGCTCGAAACGTGCCCACAACTCGGCTCAGTATTTCTCGACGAGCTGGGCGACCTCGATCCAGCCATCCAGGTGAAATTGCTCCGCGTCATCGAGACACGGACGTTTCATCCTGTGGGCGACACGGCCACCATGCGATTCCAAGGCAAACTGATCGCCGCGACGAATCGCGACCTCGCGGCCGACATCCGCAGTCGTCGCTTTCGCGAGGATCTCTATTACCGCCTGTGCTCGGACCAGATCACCACGCCATCGCTGGCCGAGCAGTTGGCCGATTCACCCGGCATGCTGCGAGAACTGGTGGTCTACATGTCGCGCCGCGTCGCCGGCGATGAGGGCGAAGATCTCGCCGGTGAAGTGACTATATGGATCGAGAGCAATCTCGAAACGGGGTACGCCTGGCCGGGGAACTATCGCGAGCTGGAACAATGCGTGAAGAATGTCTTGATCCGTCGCGACTATCGCCCGGCGCGATCGGCTTCAGGCGATGCCATCGAAGAATTCGCGCAAGATCTGCGCGCCGGCCGAATCACAGCCGACCAAGCCCTGTCACGCTACGCCACCATCGTGTATGCACAAACGCGCAACTACGAGGAAACGGGTCGCCGACTCGAAATAGATCGCCGCACCGTGAAAAGCAAAGTCGACCGTGAATTCCTCGCCAAAATATCAGGCCGCCTACTTCAGTAACTTATCGATTTCCGTGAACAGCCCCGGGCCTTCAAAGACGGACCTGTCCTTGTCGGTATATCCGAAATCGTTGCGGATCATGCCCTGTTTATCGATGATGAACAAGTGCGGCACGTCGATATGGCCCATGCCGGGGCGTGCCTGCATATACGAAACCGTCATCTGCCCCTGGTCGCACACGATCGGAATCGTGATGTGGTTCACCGCTTTGTATTTCGACACCGTGGCCTGATTGTCCGGCGGCAACACCACCGACAGAATCGCAATCTTGTCGCCGTACTTGTCTTTCGCCTTTTCCAGCGTCGTCGACAAAAGCAGACAATGCGGGCAACTGGTGGACATGATGTCGATGAGCAACACCTTGCCGCGATAATCCTGCAGATCGTAGAAGCGTGAGTAACCCGGATCTGGAAGCGCGAAGCCCGGCGCGCGGCGATTCGAAAGTTCGCCGGATGCAGCGAGAGCGCTCACGATCAAAACAGTAAGACTCGACAGACGACGGATCATAAACCTAAGTTATCAGCTTGGCCAGCGATTCCGAATACGGCGCTCGCGCGACGCCTCGCTCGGTCACGATGGCCGTGACGTAGCGGTTGGGCGTCACGTCGAATGCGGGATTCTCGACATCGGTGCCGTCTGGGGCAACCGGCACGCCATGCACATGCGTCACTTCCGACGCCGCGCGTTGTTCGATCGGAATCTGATCGCCGGAAGCGAGACTCAGGTCAAGTGTCGAAATCGGCGCGGCCACGTAGAACGGCACCTGATTCTCCTTGGCCAGCACGGCCAATGAATAAGTCCCGATCTTGTTGGCGACATCGCCATTCGACGCGATCCGATCGGCGCCCACGATCACGCAACCGATCCGGCCGGAGTGGAGAAAGTGCCCTGCCATGCTGTCCGTAATGAGCGTCGCCGGAATCTTGTCGTGCTGCAGTTCCCAAATCGTCAAACGCGCGCCCTGCATGAATGGCCGCGTCTCATCCGCGAATACGTCCAACTTCTTGCCGGCTGCCACGGCAGCGCGAATCACTCCGAGTGCGGTTCCAAACCCTGCGGTAGCCAGCGCGCCGGCATTGCAATGCGTAAGCACGGTCTTGCCGTCCGGAACCAGCGGCGCGCCGTTCTTACCGATGCACTCGTTGATGGCGATGTCTTCGAGGTGCATCTGTCGCGCCTCCGCGATCAGCCGGGCGCGGATATCTTCGATGGCGCCGCCACGCATACCAGCGTAAACACGTTGCATTCGCTCAATGGCCCAGAACAGATTCACGGCAGTTGGCCGCGTGGCTGCGAGCGTCCTACAAATCTGGTCGAACCCGTCGTCTGATGTCGCCTGCTGCATGCCCAGTGCGATGCCCATCGCCGCCGCCACGCCAATCGCAGGCGCGCCACGAATCACCATCGTTCGGATCGCGTCCGCGACCTGCTGATACGTCGTGCAAGTGACGTAGGTCTCTTCGCGTGGAAGCCGAGTCTGATCGATCATCACCACGCCGTCGCGTGTCCACTGAATGGTTTCGATCATATGGTTCTCGATTGCGCGACGAATGCCGCGAATTGCGTCAAGTTAAACGTCGCGTGCATGAAGGTTGAGGCCGCGGTGGAATCGGTCTTATAGCGTACCCAGCCGAACGCAATTCCCGCCAGCGCGATCAGAAGCACGTGGCGCCAGGACCACGAATACTCATATGCGTGCAGGCTTCCGAACAAAACGCCGGTAACAACAATCCCTGCCGCCACGCCCAGAGACTTCATGAGTAGCGGCATAAAAAAGCCGCGAAACGCCAGCTCCTCGCACAATGGGCCAAGAACTACGACGAAAATCGCGAATAGCATCATGGTCGGGCGATCTTCGAACATCTGGCGGAACGGCATGGGGATTTCGGGAGTGCGCAAAACATAGCCGAGATAGCCCAGCGCAAACGCGAGGAATGGGCCACTGAGCATCGCGAGCAGCACTCCTCGGAAGGGAACTTTCCAACCGAGCGATCGCCAAAACGGACGATCGTACTTCACGTGCAGCAACACGTATAGACAACTGAAAACCAGCGCGTACCAAATCAGTTGCGCGAGCAAACTTTGAAATGGCTTGCCGAGAGCTGCTCTGCCGGCGATTAATCGCACCACAAAAACCGACATCAGCAGGCAGGGGAATGCGAGCGTGATGAAAAGCATCAGGTCCTGGTAATCCCAGAACGGCCACTTCGCGACGGATGGCTGCGGACTGACAACGATGTTGTCCTGGCTCGCGGCCGGTGGGCCTGTGCTCGGATCCTGCGGCGTCATGCGCGCGACTCGATCAGGGCCGCGGCCAGCAACGGGATCATGATCTCGTGGTGGCCGGTGATGGAATATCCTTTGCCGCCCGACCCGGCGTGCGGGCGTTCGACTACGTTCACGCGCGG
>JBGPSX010000452.1:0-3464 GCA_041490325.1 Bryobacteraceae bacterium
ACTAATTCCAGGAACGCCCGGGCCGCGTGGCTCAAGCTGCGCTTCGCCGGCGAAACCAGCAGAATCTTGCGGTCCACGCTCAGCTCCGGCACGCGAATTTCCCGCAACACGCCTTGCTCGACATCCTGCTCCACGCACATGTGCGGCAGAAACGCGACACCCTCATTCCGCTGCACCATCTTGCGGATCGTCTCCACGGTCGGCATCTCGACATCCATATTTAGCGGCACCTTGAAACGCTGGAACTCTTTCAATACCACCGCGCGATAGGGCGACAATACATTGTGTGCGATGAATGTCTCCATCCCCAACTCGCCAATCGCCACTTCCTTGCGATTCGCGAAGCGATGCTGAGGCGAAACCACGAACGCCAAGTGGTCGGTGTAAATCACCATCGAATGTAGGCGATCGTCCTCGGGGTCATAGCTGATCACGCCCAGCTCGAGATCGCCATCGATCAGTTGCGATGGAATTTTGCTCGATAGCGATCGCCGCACCTGCACTTTCACTTTGGGATAAAGCCTGCGGTATCGCTCGATGTGTCCCAGCAAATAAAGTGACGACGATTCGTTCGCGCCCACAATCAATCGCCCGGCCGAGTTGTCGCGCAATTCGGCGAGCGCGTTCTCCAGATCCGCTTCCAGGTTTTCAAAACGCCGCGCATAGTCGTATACGATCCGGCCCGCATCAGTCAGCAGCAAGTCTTTCCCCGAGCGGTCGATCAGCTTCTCCTGAAGATCGGACTCCAGCTTCTGAATCGCCAGCGACACCGCCGGCTGGGTTCGTAGCAGTTTCTCGGCGGCGCGGGAGAAGCTCTTCTCGTTCGACACCATCAAAAACACCTTTAAAGGATAGAGTTCCATAAGCGGCCTTTATGGAATCATAATAACTTATTCTGCAAGCGAACATTATAAATTTGCCAAATCACCCGAGGGCTTCGATAATAGAACAGAGACGGGAGGACTCATGGCGAACCGTATCTACATCTTCGATACCACCCTCCGAGACGGCGAACAATCGCCGGGCTGCAGCATGACCGTACCCGAGAAGCTGCGGCTGGCCAGGAAACTAGTGGAACTGGGCGTTGATATCCTCGAAGCCGGGTTCCCGATCGCCTCGGACGGAGATTACGCAGCCGTCGACGCGGTGAGTCGTGAGTTCCCCTGGGTTCAAGTTGCCGCGTTGGCGCGCGCGAACACGCCCGATGTGGAGCGAGCGGCGAGCTCGCTGAAGCATGCCCGCCGCCCGCGCATTCACACCTTTATCGCCACCAGCGAAATCCACCTGAAGTACAAATTGAAAAAGTCGCAGCAGCAGGTGCTGGATGAAGCCGTCGCCGCGGTCGAACTCTCGCGTAGCTACACCGACGACGTCGAGTTCTCAGCCGAAGACGCCACCCGAACCGATCCGGACTTTCTGGAGAAGATCTCGCGCGCCGTGGTCGCGGCCGGAGCGCGAACCGTGAATCTTCCGGATACCGTGGGTTACTCGGTTCCCGAAGAGTACGGAGTGCTGATCGGCCGCATGGTGCGAGCGCTCGGCGACACCGCGATTGTCAGCGTGCATTGCCACGACGACCTGGGTCTCGCGGTTGCCAATTCCATCGCCGCGGTTCAGGCCGGCGCAAGACAGATCGAGTGCACCATCAACGGAATCGGTGAGCGCGCCGGGAACGCCTCGCTCGAGGAAATCGTGATGGCCTTCAAGACCCGTCACGACCGCCTGCCGTTTGAAACCAAGATCGTCACCGAACATATCTACTCCACCAGCCAGTTACTCGCGCAGACCATCACGTTCGGTCCGCAGCCGAACAAGGCCATCGTGGGCGAGAACGCTTTCGCGCATGAAGCGGGTATCCATCAGGATGGCTACCTGAAGGAGCGGACGACTTACGAAATTATCGAGCCGCACAGCGTCGGCGTCCCCGAAAGCAAGCTAGTCCTGGGCAAGCACAGCGGCCGCCACGCGCTCCACAAACGCGCCGAAGATTTGGGATTCGAACTCAATCACGAAGAACTGGACGCGTTGTATCATCGCTTCACGACGCTCGCCGACAGCAAGAAAGGCATCCGCAACGAAGAGATCGTGGCCCTGATTCACGAAGTAGTAGGTGAAACAGCCGCCGCGGCAAGCGAATAAGGTTTTTGTGGCGCACGCACTCTTGCGTGCCGCGTTCACACTCATGTGAACGCCTCGGTAAAGATGCAACTCAACATACTCATACTCCCGGGCGACGGAATCGGCACTGAAGTAACCCGTGAAGCCGTAAAAGTTTTGGAAAAGGTCGCCACACGTTTCCACCACCAACTCTCCCTGAGCGAAGGCCTCCTAGGCGGCATAGCGATTCACAAGACCGGCACTCCTCTCCCCCAAGACACGATCGACGCAGCCCTAAAAGCCGATGCCACTCTCATGGGGGCAGTCGGCCTCCCAGAATTCGATGAAGCTCCCCCAGAAAGACGCCCCGAAAGGGGCCTGCTCGGCATCCGCAAAGTCTTAGGCGTCTATGCAAACTTGAGACCCGTCCGCTCCTACGCGGCACTCCTCGACTCATCCCCGCTGAAAAACAACTTGGTCGACGGCGTCGACATGATCATCGTGCGCGAACTCACCGGTGGCATCTATTACGGCACTCCGCGCGGGATTCACGAAAATGGAAACGAGACGCGAGCCGTGAACACGATGACTTACACGCGCGCCGAGATCGCACGCGTATCGCGCATGGCCTTTCACCTGGCCCGTAACCGCCGCAAGAAGGTCACCAGCGTCGACAAGTCCAACGTGCTCGAAAACTCGCAGCTCTGGAGACGCGTGGTAATCGAAGTTTCAGCCGACTTCCCCGACATCGCGCTCGATCACGTCCTGGTCGACAATTGCGCGATGCAGTTGATCCTCAACCCGCGCCGATTCGACGTGTTGCTCACCGAAAACATGTTCGGCGATATTCTGAGCGACGAGGGCGCCGTGCTCGCCGGTTCGATCGGCATGCTGCCTTCAGCTTCCATCGGCGATCAAAAATCTTCGGGCGTATGGGTAGGCCTGTACGAACCGGTCCACGGCTCGGCCCCGGATATCGCAGGCCAGAACAAAGCCAACCCGTTTGGCGCCATCGGTTCAGTGGCCGCCATGCTCGAATATAGTTTTGGACTGAAGGCAGAAGCCGCCGCCGTCAACCACGCCGTCGAGTTGGTGTTGAACTCCGGCAACGTGACCGCGGATTTGAAACCCAGCGGGCGCGCAGCGAGCACATCCGACGTAGGAGACGCCGTCACAAAGGCCATATGAAACCGCGTACCATCATTGAAAAGATTCGCGAAGACCACATTGTGGCGGAACAGCCCGGCTCGCCCTCGCTGCTCTACATCGATCTGCACCTGGTGCACGAAGTGACTTCGCCTCAGGCCTTCGACGGACTCCGTAAGCGCGGGATCAAGGTTCGCCGTCCGGATCTGACCATCGCGACC